>CAZTVH010000126.1:0-6840 GCA_964616965.1 uncultured Bacteroidaceae bacterium
TGCGGCTGCCGTTGAGGCAGCTGGGGTTGCGCCGCTCGTAGGGTGTCATGCTGCCAATCATCGCCTCGATGGGTTTGAAGGCATCGTCGCCAATCTCCACATTCTTGGTCAGCTTGTCCATGCCGGGTATCATGCCGATGAGGTCCTTCATGCTGCCCATCTTCTTTATCTGGCCCACCTGCGAGAGGAAGTCCTCGAAGTTGTATTCGTTGTGGATGAGTTTCTTCTGTATCTTGCGGGCCTCCTCTTCGTCATACTGTTCCTGTGCGCGTTCCACCAGCGACACCACGTCGCCCATGCCCAGGATGCGGCTTGCCATGCGGTCGGGGTGGAACACGTCGAGGGCGTCCATCTTCTCGCCCACGCCGACAAACTTGATGGGCTTCTGCACCGCGTAGCGTATCGTCAGGGCGGCACCGCCACGGGTGTCGCCGTCCAGCTTGGTCAGCACCACACCGTCGAAGTCGATGCGCTCGTTGAACGCCTTGGCGGTGTTCACAGCGTCCTGACCCGTCATAGAGTCCACCACAAACAGTGTCTCCTGTGGGTTCAGGTTCTTCTTCAGGCTCGAAATCTCGTCCATCATCTGCTCGTCCACTGCCAGTCGGCCTGCCGTATCCACAATCACCACGTTATACCCTCTCAGTTTGGCCTCTTTAATAGCCTTCTGTGCAATGTCGACAGGATTTTGGTTGCCCTCCTCCGTAAACACAGGCACCGCAATCTGCTGCCCCAGCGTCTGCAACTGGCTGATAGCGGCAGGGCGGTACACGTCGCCCGCCACCAGCAGCACCGACTTGTTCTTCTTGTTCTTGATATAGTTTGCCAACTTGGCACTGAACGTGGTCTTACCCGAACCCTGCAAGCCTGCTATAAGCACCACCGCCGGGCTGCCCTTCACGTTGATTTCCACAGCTTGGCTTCCCATCAACTCGGTCAGTTTCTCATGCACAATCTTCACCCTTAGCTGTCCGGGCTCGATGCTCTGGATAACGTTTCGTCCCATCGCTTCGGCCTTCACGTTGTCGGTAAATTCTTTGGCGATAGGATAGCTCACGTCTGCGTCAAGCAGGGCCTTGCGCACCTCCTTGACCGTCTCGGCGATGTTAATATCGGTAATTCTTCCCTTACCTCTAAGCGTGTGTAACGCTTTCTCTATCTTGCTACTAATGCTTTCAAACATATCTTTTCGACACAATATTTAAAAATGCAAATTTACATTTTTTTTTTCACCCGTACAAATTTTTGTGTCGCTCGATTTTGCCAAGCCCAGTTTCTTTCACCCCTTTTCATCAGCTGTTTCTTCCCCATCCGCATCTTCTTGTTGTCTCTGTGTGTTCGCAATGTGCTCATGCATAAAGTTTTATTTGCCCAATTCGATTTCTACCCATCCTTGCCGCTCCCTACTTTGTGCTGTCGAATTCCATCTCTTTAGGGGTTGCTGTCCGCGCCCTGGTGCGGATAAGGAGTGGGCAACAAGCGGGTAATGAGCGAATAATGGAGTGAGCCTCTCGGAGCGAATTGTTATATTTTAAAGAGTTTGGGATGATGGCAAGAAGTCGAAAAAAAGTCGTAACTTTGCAGTGCAATTGAAATACAATTAACTATGAAGAAAGTAACGATAATCGTCTGTTTGCTAGGACTGTTGCTGACCGGATGGGATGTTGGGGCGCAAGGGCTGTTCGGCGGCAGAAAGCGCAACAAGGCACGCAGCGAGCGTGTGGCAAAGTCGCGAACGGAGACACTGCCCGTGGTGGTGATGGGTGAGAAGTTTGAGATGGTGCTGGTGCGGGGCGGCTCGTATATGATGGGGTGCGACCCGGAGTTTTGGGGCACCTCGGCAAGTCCTTATTCGGGGAGATTTTTTTATGGAGTGTCAAGGGGCACATCGGTGTTGGACAACAAGGAGAGGGGCAAGAACGACGAGGTGCCCCGCCACGGTGTGTCAGTGGGCAGTTTCTATATGGGGCGCTACGAGGTGACGCAGGCGTTTTGGAAGGCTGTGATGGGCTACAACCCGTCGAACTTTGTGGGCGACGAGCTGCCGGTGGAGCAGGTGAGTTTCGATGAGGTGCAGACCTTTATCACCCGGTTGCGGGAGTTGACGGGGCTGCCCTTCCGCCTGCCTACGGAGGCGGAGTGGGAGTATGCCGCCCGTGGTGGTGCGGAGGCGAAGAGCACGACGTATGCCGGGTCGGACGATTTGATGCATGTGTCGTGGACACAGCTAAACAGTGGCGATTCGACCCACATAGTGGGTGGGTTGGTGCCCAACGAGTTGGGACTGTATGATATGACGGGCAATGTGTGGGAGTGGTGTAGCGACTGGTATGCCGACGACACATACGCTTGGGATGTGGCATCGCACTATGACGTTCCCGCCTGGGTGAAGAGTCGACAGGACCTTTATCAGTATTGGGTGGAGATGGGGGAGGAGCGTAACATATTGGAAAGCATAGAAGAGACTGTCGCACCGAAAGGGCCTGCCAGTGGGTCGACAAAAGTGGGCCGTGGAGGCTCGTGGGCCGATGTGAAGGAGGATGTGAGGGTGTCGTACCGAAACTTTTGGCAACCCAATATGCGGTTGAGTGTGTTGGGGTTCAGGCTTGTGCTGTCGGCCGACAGCGTGCCTGCCTCAGGCTGGATGCCAAACCAATATGTGTTGGACTCGTTGGTGGATGGGAAGGCATACTCGTCTATGACATCGGAGAGTGTCGCACGGCAGGCCAATGGTGTGTTGGAGGGATTGTTCAGCGTGTCGCCTACACGGCAGGTGCGTTTCTCGAAGGGCAACCTGCAGTACAATGCGGTGGCGGACCAGTGGCGTTTTGCCGAAAGGCAGTACGACATTATCGGATTGGACAATGTGGAGTTTGGTAAGCAATATGCGGGGTGGATTGACCTGTTTGCCTTTGGCACCAGCGGCTATCGCGACCGTCCGCCCTACTATTATTCGGCACAAAACGCCAGCTACGGCAACGGCAATCGCAATATCGACAGGACGAGCTACGACTGGGGCGTGTACAACGCCATCAGCAATGGCGGCAACCGTGTGGGGCAGTGGAGGGCGCTGTCGGTGAACGAGTGGGCCTATATGTTGATGCGGAGGCCTAATGCGCAGAGGCTGATGTCGTCCGCCTCGATTAACGGGCACCAAGGCATGTTGCTGCTGCCCGACAATTGGCTGGAAAAGGGAGGCGACACGCTGCGCGAAGGGATGGTGTATATGTTTGGCACAAAGCAATGGGAGGTGATGGAACGCGCAGGGGCAGTGTTTCTTCCGTGTGCGGGGTATGCCAAGGTGATGTGCTATTACTACGGTGTGCCACTACCGGGGGAGTATGAGATAATGATACCGATGTTCAACACTGGGCTGGGACAGAGCCTAGGCAGGGTGGTGACCGCCAGCATGATGCCGGGAGAGGCCGAAGAGGTCAAGGGGCCTGGAATAATGAATGAAACACAGGCGAGATGGGAGGCGTTGAAGAATTATCGTCCGCCGGTGGAGGGCGACGAGGGGTTGGGCTATTATTGGACAACCATCCATTACAACAAGGAGACGGCTTTGGGCTACTGTTTCATTTTCGGTAAGTTGGGCTACATTATGCCCTTGGAACGTCTGACGAGGCTGTCGGTGCGGCTGGTGCAGGACGTGGGGGATTGAGAGTTGAAAGTTGAAAGTTGAGAATTGAAAGTTGAAAGTTGGCTGCCGCCTACCTTCTTAGTTCGTAGTTCTTGCTTCAATGGTTGGCTGCTGCGGTCTTTTGTCAATTCACAATTCACTTTTCGCAATTCACTTTTTTTCGTATATTTGCATTTTGTAAACTAAGTGGCAGAATATGAAGAAGGGTCTGAGTATTATTGTATTGGCTGTTTTGTTGGGCGGGGTTGCCCCTGCACTGGCACAGAATTTCCCTTTTCAGGACACGTCGTTGACGGTCGACGAGAGGGTGGAGGACTTGCTGTCGCGGCTGACGCTGGACGAAAAACTGAGCATGATGGAGCACCGCAATCCCGCCATCCCGTCGTTGGGGCTGCCGGCCTACAGCTGGTGGAACGAGGCCCTGCACGGCGTGGGACGCAACGGGCTGGCGACGGTGTGGCCGATGCCGATAGCCTTGGCGGCAACGTTCAGCCCTGGCTCGGTACACGTCATGTTCCAAAAAGTGGCCAGAGAGGCTTGCGAGAAATACTGGCAGGCACGGCATGCCGACACTTGCCTATCCTTGCGCGAGCCTACCGACTATACGGGCATGACATTCTTTACCCCTAACATCAACATCTTCCGCGACCCGCGCTGGGGCCGTGGCATGGAGACATACGGCGAGGACCCCTACCTGACAGCCGTAATGGGGCAGGCGTGCGTGCGGGGCTTGCAGAACCAGGACTTGAACATCGGGCGTGAAGGTCTGGTAGCAGCGGCATGCCTGAAACATCTGGCTGTTCACAGCGGTCCGGAAGGCTTGCGACACGAGTTTGACGCGCAGGTGTCGCAGCGTGACCTTTGGACCACTTATTTGCCCGCTTTTGAATACATTATCCACAACAGCAACGTGCAGCAGGTGATGTGTGGCTACAACCGGCTCAATGGCGAGCCCTGTTGCACCAACGAGCACTTGCTTGTGGATATCTTACGCAACAAATGGAGGTATGATGGACTGATAGTCACCGACTGCTGGGCATTGAACGACTGCTGGGAACGCGACACCGTTATCCCACGTCATAAGACCCATGCTTCCGCAGCTCTGACGGCAGGTGCCGCCTTTGGCAGCGAGGTGGACTTGGAGTGTGGCAGCGGCCTCGAAGCCCTCCGCACGGCAGTGGACTCAGGCTATATCAGCGAGGCGAAGGTGAACGAGCATGTGCGTCGCATTCTGCGGACAAGGATGCGCACCATGATGCCACTTGGCAAAAAGGATGAGGCTATGAAACCTCACCCCGCTTTGGACGACTGGCTGACACCCGAAGAGATGGCTGCCATGAGTCTGGTGCTGCTGAAGAACGAGAATGACCTGCTGCCCCTGCACAAGGGCAAGACTAAGATATACCTGGCCGGGCCCAACGCCACTGACACCCTGATGCCCCTTGGCAACTACAACGGCACACCGGCGCACACGGTGAGCATACGCGAAGGGCTGTCAATGCTGTTTCCCTTGGAGGACAATCCCTACAAGGCGGATGTAATCGTTTATGCCGGAGGCCTTAATCCCCAACTAGAAGGAGAAGAACTGCCCGTGGACATGCCGGGGTTCTACAAAGGCGACCGCACCCGCATTGAGTTGCCCGACGACCAATGTAAGGAGTTGAAGAAATTGCGCCGCAAACACAAACCCGTCGTCCTGCTGCTGTGCAGCGGCAGTGCCATTGCCCTCAACAAGGCAGCACAAGGCTGCAAAGCCATCATGGCCTGCTGGTACGGTGGCGAAGGCATGGGAACTGCCATTGCCAAGACGCTGGCAGGCGAATACGACGACTTCGGACGGCTGCCCGTCACCTTTTATAAAAGCACAGCCCAACTGCCCGACTTCTCCGACTACGACATGCAAGGCCGCACCTACCGCTATATGACCGAGGAACCGCTGTATCCCTTCGGCTATGGGCTGAACTATGGCAAGTACCACTTAGAGGATGTCACCTACAACGCCGAGAGCATGACCGTCGAAGGTCGTATCGTAACCGACCGCAAGTCTCCGGCAGAGTACATGAGCCATATTGTGCAGGTCTATTTGGCGGGCGACGACCCTCAAGACCCGCGCAAACAGCTTGTGGGCATCGCCTCTGACTTTGGAGAATACTTCACCATACACCTCGACCCCTTCTGGCTGCGCCGCTATAACGAAACAACAGGCGAGATGGAACTGCCCAAACCCGGCACCCCGCTGCACCTGCTTGTGGGCCTAAGCAGCAACGACAAAAACTTCATAGAACTAACATCCGAATACTCCGAACAATCAAAACACTCCGAGTAAAAAATAAAACATTATTATCATGAAAAAACAAGATTGGTTAGTTATCTTAATCGTGGTGGTCGTGTTGGCCCTGTTCTTTATCCCCGCCACGGGGTTCTTTGAGTGGTTCAAAGCCTCAACGGCGGCACACCCCTACATCATGGCGTTCTTCAAGTTTGCCATCCTGGCCACCTTTGGCGAGATGCTGGCGTTGCGCATCCGCGAGGGCGTGTACAACAAGAAAGGCTTCGGCGTGCTGCCCCGCATGATGGTGTGGGGTTTCTTGGGTATGTGCATCGCTATGGCGATGGTCATCTTCAAGAGTGGTGTGCCTACGTTCCTTGGCACCGTGGCGGATGCCATCAAGGGCTACAGCGGCCATGTGCCTGCTTACGCAGCCATCTTCAAGGCTACGGAGCTGACATGGGGCAAGGTGGGTATCGCCTTTGCCGTCAGTGTGCTGATGAACACCATCTTCGCACCGGTGATGATGACGTTCCACAAGTGCACCGATATCCACATTCTAGAGAACGGTGGCACCGTGCGTGGACTGCTGCGCCCGATGAAGATGCGTGAGATATTTGCCACCAAGGTCAACTGGGACGTGCAGTGGAACGTGGTGTTTAAGAAAACGATACCACTCTTCTGGTTCCCGGCACACACCATCACTTTTATCTTGCCCCCGACATTCCAAGTGCTGTTTGCCGCCTTGCTGGGCGTGGCATTGGGTCTGATATTGGCTTTAGCTGGAGGAAGTAAAAAATGAGGAAGGTTCTAGTTGTCCTAATACTACTATTATCACTAGTGAGACTAGAAGCCCAAGAGGGCTTTCGCTTCGACTTCCACGGCTTTGTCAACCCCCACTACTATGCCGACAGCCGCAGCGTGGTGG
>CAZTVH010000127.1:0-6765 GCA_964616965.1 uncultured Bacteroidaceae bacterium
GGCGCGGCCGATGGGGATGATGGTGAAGATGCGCCATTGTGGCACGCCGAGCGAGGCAAGGAGGTCGTGGATGGCCTGCAGCTGGGGGAGGTTGCGCTGGTTGACGCAGGTGACCACGTCGAAGTTGATGCGCCTCTCCTGTGCCGCGATGGCGATAGCGTTGAGGGTGCGTTGGTAGCTGCCTTGATGACCACGCATCCAATCGTGCTCCTCTTCCAACCCGTCGAGGCTAATGGTGAGGGCACCCAGTCCGGCTTCCATCAGTCGGCTGTGCATGGCGCGGTCGTAGAGGTAGCCGTTGGTGACCATGCTCCAGCCCACACCACGGCGACGCAGGGCGTGGCCAATCTCGCTCAGGTCGGGGCGCAGAAGGGGCTCGCCACCAGTTAATACCACAGTGAAGTTGCGTGGTATCTCCTTCTTAGGGATGGTGTCGAAGGCACGTAAGAAATCCTCTAGCGGCATGTCTTTGTCGTCCGTGGCGGCGGCGCAGTCGCTCCCACAATGGAGACAGTGGAGATTGCAGCGAGTGGTGCACTCCCAGAAGAGGTAGTTCAGCTCGTGGACTCTTGTTTCGTTGGCGCGAAACAGTCGGAACATCATATTGCTGACGCTATTGTGCATGGTCGACTTTGCTGAGGACTATTTTGATGTCGTGGTGATAGTCTTTGTTGAGCAGGGTGTCTTTGACAGCATAATCGGGGTCGTCGGCAACGAAACGGAAGAGGGTTTGAAAGTTGTCGCCATAATTATAATCAACCCATACCGATGCAATGCCTTCATCGTTGGTGTAGCCGAGCAGATACCACTCTTGGTTGGTGTCGCCAACCTGCAGTTGCGAGCGTATCTTCACATGGGGCATGGGGCTGCCATCCTCGGCGGAGACTACATGGAAGGTCATGTTGTTTTCGCCGTACCAATCTCTTTCAGTGCCATAGCAGGCTTGGAACACGAACATGGCAGCGGTCAGGGAGATGCCTTTCAATAGGTTTCTAATTATTTTCATTGTATGGTGTGTTTAAGGGTTTTAATATTATCTTCGAGTTTGAGGAATGAGCGGTAGGCGACCACGAAGTTGACCGCCATTGCCACAGCGGTAACGCCCATCCACAGCCAAAATACCCATCTCACTCCGAAAGGGTCGAGCCCTAATAGCGGCAGCAGCAGGGCGATGACACAGATGGTCAACGGCACTTTGATGTAGAGGGTGTAGCGGCGGTCCCACTGGTGGATGAACTCCAGTCGGTCAACATATGCCGCCACTTCATCCACCCCTCTTGAAGGGTCGATGTGCCGCAAGGGGATGTTCATCTGTATGGCAATGAGTACGCGCACCACAGTGATGAGCTGCACCACGATGTAGCACACCAGATAGCCGGTGTGGTGCATGTACAAGGGCATCAGGCAGGCGACAGCCAGCATGAGCACAATGCTGCCCACAAGGCCTGCCCGTAGGCGGGTGTGCAGGCGGGTGTATTCGCTGCGTCGGCTCTTGGGTGGCATGGTGCACCGTATGGAGCCACCGGCAAGGGGTGCTGCCTGCTGGAGGCGATGGTCGCGTAGTTGTTCTATAATGTCTTCCATTTCTTCAGTTTTTGTTTTATGCGGTGGATGCGGACACCTACGGCGGAGGTGGTTATGCCCAGTGTTTCGGCCATCTCTTTCTCGGTGGCACCGTCGATGTACATGTATATCAGTGCTTGGTCGGCTTTAGGCAGTAGGTCGATGAGGCGGTAGAGTTCGTCGCGCAGTGGGTCGGCGGGTTCGTCACGCAGCCATTGTTCCATCTCTTCGGGCAGGGGCACCACTCTCGGTTGCCTCACCTCTTTGCGCCAGAGCGATATGGCGGTGTTCAATGCCACGCGGTACATCCAGTTCTTGGGTGAGCAGTCGCCGCGATACTTGTCGCGGCTGCTCCACAGGTTGCACACCATTTCTTGGTAGAGGTCGCGCAGGGCTTCCTCATCGCCCTTGGCGAAGGTGTAACCGATGTGGTACAGCAGCCATTCGTTTTGCGACAGCAGCGCGTTGAACTCCTCGTCGCTCATTCGCTCAGGTTATAGTCGTCGTCGGTGATGTTGAGAGTGTAGCGGCAGTAGCCTGCATGGCCCTTGAATGCCGTAGTGTTCATACGTGGCTTATAAACGTAGCGCGAGCCGGTATGGTTGGTGTCGGCAAAGGAATAGAGGCCACCGTTGGTGTCGCTGAGGGCATAGAACTTGAGGCAACGACCGTCGTCGAAGAGCAGTTGCACGCTGTCGCCGTAGATGTCGTTGCGTATATCCGTCGACACATCGGGTATCTCGGCATAGCCCAGTCCGCCAGTGACATGCACAACCGTGTCCGTCAGTGCTGGAGCGGAGACTGCTTTGTGATGGTACACAGTGTCTAACGAGGTGATAGTGACGGCGTGTCCAGTTTGGTTGTTGATAGCAAAGTCGCAATTGTAGCCTGGGTCGCAAGCTGCAAAAAGCAGGGCAGCCATGATGAGGATTGAGTTTTTCTTTTTCATAAGACTGATTTGTTTAAAACAACTTTGCTATATATAGACGCAGAAAAGGTCAAAATCTTACATCGGAAATGAAAAAAAAAGCAATCCTCAGTTGTAATGCACTAGTTCTGCGAGAACTCTTTGATGCGTTGTTCCTCGCTGCGGCGGCAGACGAGTATCTGTCCGCCTTTTTCGGAGACGATGTACCCATCCAGCCCTTGCAGCACCACCTTCTTGGCATCCTCGGCATGGACGACGCAGTTGCTGCACTCATATAGGTGTATGTTGCCCACAGTGCCGTTGCCATCCTTGTCAAGTGTCAGTTTCTCGTGCAGCGAAGCCCAGTTGCCCAAGTCGCTCCAGCCAAAGTCGGCAGGGTGGGTGTATACCTTGCCCTCGGCGGCGGCAGGCTCCATCACGGCATAGTCGATGGATATCTTCTCGCACTGGGGGAAGATGTTCTGCACGTCGGCATCCGTTCTCATGTGCTCCATGTCGTCTGCCAGATTGGGCTTGTAGGTGTGGATGGCCTCGGTGATGGTGGCGACGTTCCATACGAAGATGCCCGCGTTCCACAGGTAGCTGCCCTCGGCAAGGTACTGCTTGGCAGTCTCCAGGTCGGGCTTTTCCTTGAAGGCTTCCACGGGCAGGATTTCACCCTCGGCGGGTTGTGAAGAGTTGCACTTGATATAGCCGTAGCCTGTCTCGGGGCGGCTGGGCTTGATGCCGATGGTGACAATGGCGTTGTTTTGTTCAGTGAACGAGAGAGCGTTGGCAATCACACGGCGAAACTCTTCGGGGTTCATCACCACCGCGTCGGCAGGGGTCACCACCACGTTGGCATCGGGTGTTGTCTGTCGGATGCGCCAGCAGGCCCATGCGATGCAGGGTGCCGTGTTGCGTGCCGCTGGCTCGGCAAGGATATGGTCGACAGGCATGTCGGGCAGCTGTTGGCGCACAATGTCCACATAGGCGGCATTGGTCACCACCCAGAAGTTCGACATCGGGCAGATGCCCTTGAAACGGTCCACGGTCAGCTGTATCAGCGTGCGTCCGCAGCCCAATATATCGATGAACTGCTTAGGGTATTCGGGAGTGCTCAACGGCCAGAACCGGCTACCGATGCCGCCCGCCATAATGACTACTTGAGTATTCATGATGATAATATTGTTTGAATTCTCAGAGTTCCCAAAGGACTCGGAGAACTATGAGTTAATCTCTATATCCTATCACGCGGCGCACCTCGTCGAGGGTGCGGCGGGCACTCTCGTGGGCTTTCTCTTTGCCTTGGTCCATCACACGGCGCAGGCGGGCATCGTCGGCTTGGTATTCGATGATGCGCTGGCGTATAGGCTCCACAAATGCCACCATATCCTCGGCCAGCTGTTTCTTCAGGTCGCCGTAGCGTATCTGGCAACGGTTGTAGAGGTCGTCGAAATACTCCACCGTCTCTTCGGTCGACACCACGCGCAACAGCTGGAAGAGGTTCTCAATCTCCTCTGGTTTCTGCTGGTTCATCTGCGTGGGGCCGCTGTCGCTCTTAGCCTTCATAATCTTCTTGCGTACCACGGCAGGCTCGTCGGTGAGGAAGATGGTGCTGGCCTCGCCCTCGCTCTTGCCCATCTTGCCCGCACCGTTGAGGGCGGGGATTTTCACCAGCCCGGTGGCGGAACCAATGGCCTGCGGCAAGGGGAACACCTCGGCATGATACATATTGTTGAACCGCCCGGCGAAGGTGCGTGTCATCTCCAAGTGCTGCTCCTGGTCTTTGCCTACGGGCACGCGGGTGGCCTTGTGGATGAGGATGTCGGCAGCCATAAGGGTGGGATAGGTCAGCAGCCCCGCGTTCACATTGTTGGGGTTCTGGCGCACCTTGTCCTTGAAACTGGTGACGCGCTCCAGCTCGCCCAGATAGGCGTTCATATTGAAGAAGAGGTACAGCTCTATGGTCTCAGGCAGGTCGCTCTGCAGGTATATGGTCGCCTTGTCGGGGTCGAGGCCGGCAGCCAGATAGGCCGCCATAATCTTGCTGGCATCGCCGTAGATGCTGCCCGGTGTGGGGTGGGTGGTCAGCGAGTGGTAGTCGGCAATAAAGAAATAGCAGTCGTGCTCCTCCTGCATGCGTACAAAGTTGCGCAGTGCGCCAAAGTAGTTGCCTAAGTGCAGGTTGCCCGTGGGGCGGATGCCGCTGCACACCGTTTCGCGTTTGTTGGTGTCGGTCATGTTGTGTTGATGTGTTGATACGTTGTGGGGTAGCCCATCTAAATATACGATTTAATACTTGTATGGCAAACGAGAGCCATCTCTTCTAACAACGCTCAAAGCCGTTATTTATTGTATGTCGTTCCCTATATGTTGATACTTTATGTGGCAAGTAATGTTCAAAACCTCTTGAGAGGTGAGGATAAAAAGAATAAGGCCGACTATAAAGCCGGCCTTATCCATTTGTTTGCGTTCTGCTTATTCAGCAACCTCAGCGGCAACTTCTTCAGCAACGGCCTCAACAGCACCAGCGAGAGAGTCAACGATAGGCTCCTCAACGATTTCCTCAGCGGGAAGGGTGTCAATGGGTTCCTCCTGAGCGGGGGTGTTGTTGCAAGCTGCAAAAGCGAACATGCCGGCGACGGCCATAAAGAACATTACTTTCTTCATTTCTTTGATTTTTTAAAGTTATCTATACTAGGTTTTTAAAATGTTTACTTTGTCTGTTGATTTCGACTTTCTCACGTCTGAAATCGGATGCAAAAGTACTACATTTTCTACGACTAGAAAGAAAAAAAATGTCAAAAAATCTTAACGCCAATACAAAATGTTAAAATTCAAAATGTTAAAAATTGAACTTTTCTGAGAGAAAGCTTCTTTTTCCCTTGAAATTCAGCTATTTTTATGCTGACTTTTGAGAATTTTGACCCCTTTTTGTGCTATTTTAGGGGAGTGGTACAAGGCCGTTGAAGCCCATAAAAGCCATGGCAAGGATACCGGCGGTGACCAGTGCGATGGGTACGCCCTTCATGCCTTTAGGTGTGCCAGTAAGTTCCATCTGCTCGCGAAGACCTGCAAAGATGACGAGTGCCAACGTGAAACCCACGGCTATGCTAGCTGAGTAGACGACACTCTCCATCAGGTTCATATTCTTCTGAACTACCAATATGTCTACACCGAGCACAGCGCAGTTGGTGGTAATCAGTGGCAGGAACACGCCCTGGGTCTGATTTCGACCATCTGCACCAGTCCGGCAATAACCAGGATGTAGGCGATAGTCTGGAGGTATCCGAGGTTGAATGGCACCAGCACATAATAGTATATTAGGTATGTCACCAGTGTGGCTAGGAGCATGACAAACAGCACCGCACCGCCCATGCCGAGCGAACTCTTCACGTCTTTTGAAACGCCGAGGAAGGGGCATATGCCCAAGAATTGTGCCAAAACCACATTGTTGACAAAGATGGCACCGATGATGAGAGCGAAAATACTAATTCCCATAATATTATGCAATTATTTGTAGGAGTGTATACCTATTGTTTCAAAATGCAAAGATACAAAATTTTTGGAATATAATCTGTTTTAGGTTAGTTTTTTTTCTTTTTTTTATAACCAAGGCCTCGCCAGTTATTACTTTTGGCCGTGGCCAACTCTATACTACCTCCCTCCGTTTCCCACTCAATATCCGTTTTTTCTCCGTTCCTAGGAGTGGGGAAGGAGCCCTGAAGTGGTAGAAATCGGTTGTATTCGGCAGGAAGCGGTAAGGAGCGGCAGGAGGCGGTGAAGACCCGGAACGGTTGTATTGGTAGCAATGCGCGGCCAGGGACGGGGGGTGGAGGGTTTTAAATGGGGTGTGCGTCTGTTGTTGCAGCGGGCGGGGGTGGCTTATTTCACTTGCAGCACGTCGCCGTGGCCGTCGACGATGGCACGGTAGAACCAGTCGGGGTATGGGGGCTGCTGGGGGAAGCGGACCACACCGGTGGGGGTGGTCTCTATCTGGTCGTCTTTGATGTATTTGATGTTGCCGTCGATATAGCGGAGGAGCAGCTGCTGGTCGAGGCGGTTCCATCCGTCCATCATCTCACCGGCTAGGCGGTGGCTGAGGCGGGTGAGCTCGGCAGGGGTGGCGTTGTCTTTCAGCCAATTGACGGTGGCGATAAAGTTCTCTTCGTAGGATTTTTGAAAGGCCTTCACGTCCTGAATCATCACGTCATAGCGGAGGTAGCAGAAGTTGCTGACGCGGTTGAAGAGCCAGAAGGCGGCGGTGGGGGAGTACTGGCTCATGGAGCCGT
>CAZTVH010000128.1:0-6713 GCA_964616965.1 uncultured Bacteroidaceae bacterium
CAGAGGCTCAAATACAAGAGATAGAGACCCGCGTAAATGAAGTCATAGGGCGTAATCTCGACGTGACGGTGGAATACGTCGACCGCGACCACATCCCCCCAGAGGTTGACCTAAGCAAACTGCCTGCTGGTGCCAGTGAGACACTTCGACTAGTGAGGGTGGGAGACTACGATGTGTGTGCCTGCGCGGGCACCCATGTGCAGAACACCACCGAAATAGCCCCGTTCAGAATCATTAGCCACGACTTTAATGAAGGGACGTGGCGTGTGCGTTTCAAACTGTTGGAGAAGAACGTTTGAACGGGGGAGTGGCGTTGTGGAGAAAATGATGTTGTGCCGATTCAAAAATAATTCTTATCTTTGCGTAATAAATATAATGTCAATAAAACCAATAAGAACTATGGAACATAGATATTTACGCATTTGTAAGATAGGTGTGGCATGCCTGTTTGCCTTTGTGATGGCAGCGATGGTAGGCTGTAACAATGCTTCCGAACTGCCAGCCACGGTGGCGGGTTATTACTCGGTGGAGGATTTGGATGGTCATTCGGTGGCGGTGGTGAGAGGCAGCACTAGCGATGTGTTGCTGAGTGATACGAACAACTTTGCCAACATCAGACTCATCCGTTTCGCTACGCCTACGGAGCTTATCGAGGCGGTGATGAAGGATTCTGCAGACTGCGGTATCACAGACACGGTGGTGTTGATGACCCTTGAGATGGAGCAACATGGGCTAGCCATCGACTTTAATCTGCCAGGAGGTTTCGATGTGGCAGTGGCATTTAACCCCAAAGACAAGGAATTGTGTGCCCAGTTCAATGATTTTCTAGTGCAGGTGAAGTCGGACGGCATGTTGGATGAAATGTTTGAGAGATGGTGCAGCAAACAAGTGGACACCGTCCACATGCTGGATATGCCTGAACTGGCCGACCTGAAGGGGCATCCTATTGAGGTGGCGACAATGGTGGACAATCCTCCTTTTAGCTTCTACCGCAATAATCGCTGGACGGGATTGGAGGTGGAATTGATGTACCGCTTCAGCTTGTTTATGGGTAGGCCTGTCCACTTTAGCGGCTACAATTTCGATGAGATTGTGAGTGTGCTGCTTTCTCGCAAGGCCGATGCTGCCGCTGCCAACCTCTTCATCACGCCCGACCGCGCCGATAAGGTTCTGTTCTCGCATCCTTACTACCTCTGCAAGACCAGCTGCTTCTCGAAGGCACGCTAGCAACGTGCCAGAGGCAGGAGTCCGAGCGATAGGATGGTCTCGGCTATCAATTCGTGGCCTGCTTCGTTGGGGTGCATGCCGTCTTCGCAATAGTAGTCGCCGAGTGTGCGACGCTCTAGAAAGACTGTGGTGATGTCGATGACCTGTACGTCGTATTGAGCTGCCAACTTGAATATTTCTAGGTTATATTGCTCATGCCAGTTGCTGATGTAACTCACGTCTCCACCAAGCCATTTGAGTATGTTGTCTTTGTTCAGACCTTTGCTGACGAAGTCGAAGAAACGTTGCGGCAACAGGGCAGGCAGCGATAACAGCACTGGCACGGCACCAACTGAGCGTACCTTCTCAATCAGTTTAACGTATAGGTCGTGGAATTGGGCGAGGCTCACTTCGGGTTTGTGTACGTCCGTGGGATTGGCAGAGATGGCCTTCCAGTCGTAGTTGCAATCGTTGCCTCCAAATTCAAGTACCACTCGGTCTCCAGCCTTGATTTCGCGCAAGTGACGGTCGATGTTGTTCAACCCGCCGAGGATGGTGCTCCCGAACCGTGAGAGGTTGCGGATGGATAGTCCGCAGGATGTGCCTACGCGGTTGACAAACCCGTGGTCGCTGATGCAGTATTTTATTGTTCCGTCGCCTAGGTGCGAGGTGTTCATCACTATTCCTTTCATAATGGAATCTCCAAAAGCAAATATGTTGTTCATAATAATAAATCGTCAGTATTCTTGATTTCAGATTTGTTGTTGCAGATTGGTCGTTCCTGTTTTTTCCTGTTGCAAAAGTACTACGATTTCTATGTGTGACAAAAAAAACGTGATACCACCTATGAAAAGTGACGAAATGCTATATTATGACGGTAAGATAGTGCCTTAGGGGTAAGATGGGAGGGCGTGGAATGCTTTTGTCCCATTGTTTTGGTGGCGAATTGGACGAAATACGGGCTGCGAGAAGGCCTCTTCTGGGTGTTTTTGACATTAAAAAACTCGTTATTTATATAAAAATGGGTATCTTTGCATTTTCAAATAGTGAGACATTATGGCTGACAATTATCTTGAGAAACGATATGAGGAGGTGTTTGGTGCCGGTCGCACCAAGGTAAAACGCGTGGGGCACACCGTTGATGAGCTGCTAACTCGCAATAGGAGCTATCGTGGCTACAATAAGAACTATGTGGTGAGGCGCGAGGAGCTAGAACGTATCGTGGGAGTGTGTAACAAGTTGCCTTCAGCCCGCAACCAGCAGGTACTGCGCTTTCGGTTGGTGACACGCGACACTGGTGCAGACATCATACTGCAAAATATCAAGCTGGGAGCTGCCCTGCCTGAATTGCACCTCCCTTTCCCTGACACTGAGCCTGAGGCATTCATCGTGGTTTGCAGCACTGTGCAGGAGAATAAGATGGTAGACATCGATTTGGGTATAGCCATCCAGAGCATGTTGCTCAAAGCCGTGGAGATGGGACTGAATGGCCTAATAATAGGCGCATTCAACAAAGGCGAGATAGAGCGGGAACTCGAATTGCCTTACGAGCCCTTGTTGATACTGGCGATAGGGAAAGGGGCCGAGCGCATCGAGATGACTAGCATAGCTCCCGACGACAGTCACGCCTATTATCGGAATGAGGGCATTCATTATGTGCCCAAGGTTGCGGTAAAAGATTTGATTATCTAATCGGTGACTTGGAGTAAGTCAGGCTCTAGGCTGACGACCAGACTGATGTTGAGCTTCTCAATCTGTACAGAGAAGTTACCATCCGAGCAGTTTTTGAGTATGGTACCCTCCATGCCTTCAAATTCGCCCGCAACGACAGTCACGCGTGAGCCCTTTTTTAAGTGGTCGGTGTTGTAGACATGTACTGCAAGCATCGACTCTGCCAGCCTGCGTAGTGCTTCTATTTCTCTTTCGGGTATTACGGCAATGCCAGTTCCACGGAATGTCACAAACCCAGCTACTCCGTTGATTTCTCGGACGCGGGATAAATCAGTCTCCCGTAGCTTGACGAATGTGTAAGATGGGATAAGGGGTACTTCAACACTTTTGATGCGGTCTGACCATTTTCTAAGCACATGATGCAACGGTAGATATGTTTCGAGTTGCAAATCGTTGGCTATTCGTGCTGTGACCACCTTTTCGGCGCGTGGCGAGGTATAGGCTGCCACCCATTGGAGTTCTTGCGTAAGCATAAACAAAAATAAGCCCTCTGCCATGATTGAGGCAGAGGGCTAGATGATACAATTAGATTAGTCGTTGTACTCGGCAATGATGCCAGGCACCATGTCGGGGGTGAGACGGCCATAGACCTTGCTGCCAATCATGGCAACGGGAGCCAGACCACATGCACCAACGCAACGGAGGGTGTTCAGAGAGAATTTGCCATCGGCGGTGCACTTGCCAATTTCGACATTGAGGGCACGCTGGAAAGCGTCGAGCACCTTCTCTGCACCACGCACATAGCAGGCTGTACCCAAACAGATGTCAATGGGGTGCTTGCCCTTGGGCTCCATCGTGAAGAAGCTGTAGAAAGAGACGATGCCATAGACACGCGAGACGGGGATGTTCAACTCGTGAGCCACAACTTCCTGAACCTCGGCAGGCAGGTAGCCGAATTTGCCTTGAACTTGGTGAAGCACATTGATGACCTCACCGGCCTTGTTACCAAAAGACTTGGCAATGTCTTTGATAATGTTGATTTTATCTTCGGATAACTTGATGTTTGCCATTGTTATTTTTGTTGTGTCCGAAAGGGCTGACTAGTCAGCCCTTTCGGACGGGTTACTTTACTTTGTTGAATCGATTTTGTCGGAACGGTCGAAATAGTGCGTATGCAGCTGCTCGTGGCTGAGGTGGCCGCAGGGCTCGCCATAGTATTCCTTGTAGATGGCGATAATTTCGGGGTTCTCGTGGCTCTTGCGGATGGGTTTGCCAGCATCCTCGCGGTAGATGGCTTCCATGCGCTTGCGGATGATTTCGCTGTTGCCGTGGTGGTAGGGCTGGCCGGCACCGCCGATGCAACCGCCGGGGCATGCCATCACCTCGATGAAGTGGTAGCCGTTGGGGTTGCCTTCGCGCACCTGATCCATTAGGATGCGGGCGTTCTTGAGGCTGTAGGCGATAGCAATCTTCAGTGGGAAGCCGTCGAAATCGATGACAGCCTCTTTGATGCCTTCGAAACCACGTGTCTCTTCGAAATCGATGCGCGGCAGTTTCTTGCCGGTATGCACCTCGTAGGCGGTACGGAGGGCAGCCTCCATCACACCACCGGTAGCACCGAAGATGACGGCGGCACCAGTCGACTGGCCGAGCGGGCTGTCGAAGTCCTCGTCGGGCATATCGTTGAGGTTGAGGTTACACTGGCGAATCATGTGAGCCAGCTCGCGGGTGCTGAGCACATAGTTCACATCGGGGTCGCCGTTCACGCTGAGTTCCTCACGGGCGCGCTCGCTCTTCTTGGCGAGGCAGGGCATGATGGATACAACGATGAGGTCTTCGCGCTTGACACCCAGTTTCGGAGCCAGATAGTTCTTGGCAACAGCACCAAACATTCCCTGAGGTGACTTGGCGGTCGAGGGGTACTCGAGCAGGTCGGGGAAGTTCTTCTCGTAGAAGGCAACCCATGCGGGGCAGCAGCTGGTGAACATAGGCAGTTTCACCTCTTCGCCAGCCAAAGCCTTCTTCAGGCGGCCAAGCAGCTCGGTGCCTTCTTCCATGATGGTGAGGTCGGCACTCCAGTCGGTGTCGTACACCTGGTCGAAACCAAGACGACGGAGGGCGGCGGCCATTTTGCCGGTGACGATTTCGCCGGGCTTCATGCCAAACTCTTCACCCAGGGCCACGCGGACGGCGGGAGCGGTCTGCACGACAACCTTCTTAGTAGGATCGGCAATAGCCTTCAGCACATCGCTGATGTTGTCGACCAACGTCAGGGCACCCACGGGGCAAACCTGCACGCACTGGCCGCAGTTGATGCAGCTGCTGTCGCCGAGGTTCTGCTCAAAGGCAGGAGCTACAACGGCCTGGAACCCACGGTTCACACCACTCAGGGCACCAGCGGTCTGGAACTTGCTGCACATCGTCTCGCAGCGGCGGCACATGACGCACTTGTCCATGTCGCGATACACGCTCAGTGTGCTGTCCTTGCGATAGGTCGACTGGGCACCCTTGAAGGGGATTTCCTTAATGCCCAGACGCTTGGTGAGCGACTGGAGCTCGCAGTCGCCGTTCTTCTCGCACTGCAGGCAGTCGTTCGGGTGGTCGCTCAGAAGCAGTTCGACCACAGTCTTGCGAGCGTTGATGACGCGGGCACTGTGGGTCAGCACTTCCATGCCTTCCATCACGTCGGTGGCGCAGGCGGGGGCAAGGTTTCTACGGCCCTTCACCTCCACGACACAGACGCGGCATCCGCCGGGTTTGTTTTCAAATTTCATCCCATCGAGCTCGAAATAGCACAGGGTGGGAATATCGATACCGTTCATACGGGCAGCCTTCAAGATAGTGGTGCCTTCGGGAACTTGAACCGGTTTATTATCTATTGTGAGATTAATCATTATCTTAATAATTTTTTTTTTTCAGAACAGGTCAGACTAATTATTGAATAGAAATAGCACCAAACTTACAATTGTTGATACAGGCACCGCACTTGATACACTTCGTGCTGTCGATGACCATCGAAGCCAGCTTGTGGCCGGGGGCGGTGTAGTCGGTACGGGTGATAGCATCCACGGGGCAGCCCTTGGCGCACTTGCCGCAGCCGATGCACTTCTCGCGGTCGATGACGTAGCTCATCAGTTTCTTGCAGACACCGGCACGGCACTTCTTGTCCACCACATGTTCCACATACTCGTCCCAGAAGTTGTCGAGTGTCGAAAGCACGGGGTTGGGCGAAGTCTGGCCAAGGCCGCACAGGGCGGTATCCTTGATAACGGCGGCAAGGTTGCGCAGCTCTTCGAGGTCTTCCATCGTGCCGCGGCCGTCGGTAATCTTCTCAAGGATTTCGCACAGGCGCTTGTTACCAATACGGCAGGGCGAGCACTTACCGCAGCTCTCCTCGCAGGTGAACTCAAGGTAGAACTTGGCGATAGCAGGCATACAGCTGGTCTCGTCCATGACCACCATACCGCCCGAACCCATCATCGAGCCGGCAGCCACCAGGCTGTCGTAGTCGATAGCGGTGTCGAGGTGCCTGGCAGTCAAGCATCCGCCGGAAGGACCGCCGGTCTGCACAGCCTTAAACTGGCGACCGTCCTTAATGCCACCACCGATTTCGTAGATAATCTCACGCAGGGTGATGCCCATAGGCACCTCAATCAGACCCACGTTGTTGATCTGTCCGGCCAAAGCGAACACCTTGGTGCCCTTCGACTTCTCGGTACCAATCTTGTTGAACCACTCAGCACCCTTGGTGATGATGACGGGCACGTTGGCGAAGGTCTCGACGTTGTTCACGTTCGAGGGTTTGCCAATGTAGCCGCTCACTGCGGGGAATGGGG
>CAZTVH010000129.1:0-6646 GCA_964616965.1 uncultured Bacteroidaceae bacterium
ACCCTTTAGTATTTATAAACACCCCCAAAAGCCTTACCGATAGGGACAAGGCTTTTTTGTTATTGCATGTATAATTAGTCGAGCACCAGGCTGGGGGCGCTGTAGGTGCGTGTTTTTTGTGTTGACCTTGTTAGTCTGGTACATTGGTACAAACTGACTAACGAAAAATCCACAAACTGGCCAACAAAAATTCCCCAAATTGGCCAACAAAAATGCCACAAATTGGCCAACGAAAATGCCGCAAATTGGCCAACGGAAATGCCACAAATTGGCCAATAAATAAAATTAATTTTGTCATTTATAGAAAAATGCGTATTTTTGCAGTCTGAAAAAATATGTATAAAAAATGGACGGATATAGGGAACGCATTGCAGACCAATTGATGGCAGAAAAACTAGAGGCAATAGGGGCAGTCTTGATTGAGGGGCCGAAGGCTTGCGGAAAGACTTCGACCGCCGAACAGCAGGCTGCCAGTGTGCTTTATTTGGATGACCCATCGCAGATGGCACAGAACCTTCAATTGGCACAGACTAATATCAAACAGTTACTGCAAGGAGCAACCCCTAGGCTGATTGATGAGTGGCAGTTGGCACCGCAGTTGTGGGATGCCATCCGCTTCGAGGTAGATCATCGTGGCGATGATGGTCAATTTATGCTCACAGGCTCGGCAGTGCCTGCTGATATGAGCCATATCAATCATTCGGGTGCAGGACGTTTTGGTTGGTTGACCATGCGTCCAATGACGCTGTGGGAGTCGGGGGAGTCGACTGGTGACGTGAGTCTCGCTGGGTTGTTTCGTGATTCAGTTGCGGTGGAGGGGACGAATAATTTGTCGTTGGAAGAGGTGGCGTTTGTTACATGTCGTGGTGGTTGGCCTCGGGCAGTGCAAAAGAAGTCACCTCGAGCAGCGTTGGCACAGATACAAGAATATTTTCAAGCCATCGTGCGCTCTGATATTTCTCGTGTTGATGCTGTGAATCGCGATGCGGAGCGTGCCATGCGGCTAATGAGGTCGTATGCTCGCCATCAAGGAGCACAGACTACGGTAGCAGTAATCAAATCTGACTTGTCTGCCAACGAAGCCACAGAGATGAGCGATAATACCATTGAATCGTATCTCAACGCCCTTCGTAAGATATTTGTCATAGAGGATATGCCAGCGTGGAATCCCAATCTCCGCAGTAAGACGGCTATTCGTACTACTGACACGCGCTATTTTGTCGACCCATCGGTGGCAATCACGGCATTAGGGTTGTCTCCGGATGATTTGCTGAACGACCTTAATACTTTTGGTTTGATGTTTGAAACACTTTGTGTGCGTGACCTAAGAGTGTATGCTGATGCTATTGGGGGTAAGGTGTATCACTATCGTGATGCCAACGGTCTGGAGTGTGATGCTGTAGTTCATCTACCCAATGGCAGCTATGGTTTGGTGGAAATAAAACTAGGTGGTGAAAACCTAGTGGAGGAAGGATCCAAAACGCTCAAGAAATTGTCGTCAAAACTGGATGTCACTCGCATGAGGAAGCCATCATTTCTCATGGTACTTACCGCTGTGGGCAGTCAAGCGTACCGTCGGACCGATGATGTGTTGGTGGTACCTGTGGGCAGTTTGAAGGATTGATCAGATATTGCTACAGCGAATAGTCCTTTTTCACCATGCTGTGGAGTAGTGTAGCGGTGATGGCAGCGAGGACGCTGATGGTGGCAATGGCACCGACAGAGAGTAGCAATGAGGCGTTTTCGGCCAGCCAGCCCATAAAATGAGGCACGCGGAGGGTGACTGATACAAACAGGGGGTGCAGCAGCAGATATACAGTCAGTGCCACGCCTGTAATACTGCCAGAGACGAAGGCCACGACCATGCGGCTACGGTTACGCCGATGCTCAGTCTCGTAATAATGCTTGGCGGCTTCGATGGCTTCCAGCCGTTTGTTTAGTTGCGTCATGTATTCCTCGCCGTTGCCCAAGTCGGGACGGTAGTCGGCAAGCATTTGTGTGAAAGTGTCATTTCTTTTCATGGCTTCAATATTTCGCGTAAACGTGTCAGTCCGCGATGCAGCTGCTGGCGTACTGCCACGGGGTTGCTGTGGGTGATGGTGGCGATGTCCTTGATGCTATAGCCCTCTATGTGGTAGAGCAGTGTGGCGGCGCGGACCCGCTGGGGCAGTTGGTCAATGGCGCGGTACAGTGCTTCATAGCGGAAGGCCGCGTCGGCGGTATAGTCAGAAATATCTGAGAGTTCCGAGATGTCCGATACTTCCGATAACCGTTCTAGACGTGGTCGCTTGGCATGGTCGAGCAGGGTGCGGTAGGCTATCTTGAAAAGCCATGTGCGGAACTTGTACCGTTCGTCAAACCTTTCGGAGGCGAGCCACGCCTTGACGAAAGCCTCTTGCGCGATGTCCTCCGCCTCCATACGGTCGCCGCCACACAGGGCAAGCAGGAACCGCCTCAATGGCTCCTGCTCGGCTGTTGCCAGCTCGATGAATCTCTCGCGTGTCATTGCCCTGCCTAATTAATCATCAATCACAAATTGCTTTTCGCTTTTCGTTCCTCGGCTTCAATCTCGGCTTGTAAAGCGCGTCGGCCGACAAAGTAGTAGACCAAGAATGCCACTCCCGCCGCTAGCACAACTAGACCATAGATTAAGAGTTCGGTATCGAAGCATTGGTTTGCGTAATACTCAACGATTGTGGCGATGATGAGGCCCAGTCCTGTCAAGCAACCTAGAATGCCCCACAGCAGTTTCCAGAGCAGACGCTCCTTGGTGCTCTTCTTCGGTTCGTTGAGACTCTTTAGTAGTTCCTCTGGCACTGAACCCTCATTCTTTTCCAAGGCGGTGAGGATTATCTGTGTCCGTTTGTTTGTGGCGTTCACCTTGTGGCGATAAACCAATATCGCAATCATGATGGGAAATGAAAAAATCAATACAGCGGCTATCAAACCAGCGAGGTCATCTATTCCATAAGGATACACGGTGAGCAGAATTGACATTGTATTCATGATATTTACATTTTTATAGGTTATACATCTTGTTTGTTTCTTGAACCGGATTCGCCTATTAAACGATTGAAGTGTCCAAAATGTGACATTGTCCGCAAAAAAAAGCCTCACCGTGTCGGCAAGGCTCTTTTTTATTCAGAGATTGCCATTAGTCCAATACCAGGCTGGGGGCGCTGTAGGTGCGGCCTGCCAGCTCTTGGTTGAGCATGTAGAGGCTCTTGGGGTCGGTGCCGAAGAGCTCCATCTTGGTAATCATGTCGCGGGCGTTGGTCTCCTCCTCACCCTGCTCCTTGACGAACCAGTCGAGGAACTGCATGGTGCGGAAGTCCTTCACCTTGCTGGCGGCATCGTAGATGGTGTGGATGCTGGCGGTGACATACTCTTCGTGTTCTAGACCGGCTTTCAGCACATCCATGTCGGTCTTAAAGACCTTGTCGGGCTTGGCGATGGCGTCGAGGGTCACGGGGCAGTCGTTGTTCTGCATGTATTGGTAGAACAGCATGGCGTGGTCGCGCTCTTCCTGTGCCTGAATCATATACCAGTTGGCGAAGCCATTAAGGCCGCGACCTTGGAAATAGTTGTTCATGTCCAGATAGAGATAAGCGGAGTAGAGCTCCTTGTTGATTTGATCGTTAAGCAGATCGGCTACTTTTTTGTTAATCATAGTATTGCTGTTTTAAAATTTATTATTGTTTCTGTTTTATCTTCATTAACTCTGATTGCAGTTGTTCAAACACATAACCTGGGCTCTGATAGTAGTAGGTTGACAGTGGGTCATTCAGCACTCGGAATGTCTGAGAGTTGTACACCATGTCAAACGCCTCATGCAGTGGTGTGCCCGTCTTTTCCATCAACATACGCACCAAATCGGAGACTATGGCCTCCACCATATATTGGAATTCCTCTTTCGTGACTGTCATATTCTTTTGAGTTTGGTGATGGCAGCCTCAGTGCAAAATGCGTACTGGAATGTTTCTCCTTTATGGTATAGGATGTTCTCCATAAACTGCTCAAAAGTTAGCCTGTGACGGCGGTAGTCGCGAATCTGGAGACCTATATAGTCGTTGGCAATAGGCCCATATACGATGTCAAAATCATGCTGAAAGTCTTGCTGCTCGTCACGGTTGTTATAAACAAACTCAGCCCATTCGCGACTATAGTGAGGAAACGTCATCACTGATAAACTGGCGCAGGACTCTTCGTCATATTCAAATGCTGTCACTACAGCGGTCCCTCCGAACTGAATAGTCTTGGCATCAGCCATCTTCTGAGCCTGTTCTTCCTCAGCAGAAAGATAGAATGCCCGACCAAAGTCTTTGTACCGTTTCGACTTTGTAAGGTCTATACAACCAATTTTTATGTTTGAACCATGATAGAGTATCATGCCAGCGTCCCTCCTTTCCGGCGACAGAAAGCCGCCATGCCGTCCACCATATCGCGAAATGAGAGGGTATGCAAGATGTCATAATTCTCCTCAAACATTTCCACACCGCCATAACTATTGATATAGCGGTAGGCATCAACTGTTGACAGGTGAAATCTCTCGGCAAACTCGCTTATCAATGCCACAAGAAAGTCAATCTTATGTATAGTTAACTCTGACATGTTCGATTAAGGCTTTTCAAAACATAACGTCCTCTGTTGGGTTTTATTGTATGACTAATAGGTTTTCAGTCTATTTTGACAAAGTCGGCCTTGCCGTGCTTGCACCAGGGGCACACAAAGTCGTCTGGCACCTCGTCGCCCTCGTACACATATCCGCACGTCTGGCACACCCAGCGGGTCGTTCCCGTGCTGCCCGATGGGGCAGGGGCAGCGGGCTGGGGCTTGATATGCTTGTGGTAGTAGGCGTAGGTCAGCGACGGGTCGTTGCTCAACTGTACTGCCTCAGTCACTTCGGCAATAATCATTGTGTGTGTGCCGAGGTCCACGGCGTGCTTCATCAATCCACTGATGTAAGCGTTGGTGTAGCGCGGTATGTACAGGATGCCGTTGGCACTGCGCATCTCCACTTCGCACTGCTCGAATTTATTCACGTCGCGTCCGCTTTGGAAGCCGAAATGCTTGAACACCTCAAAAGGGGCATGCTCCGTCAGCAGCGACACGTTGAACTGCCCCGTACGCATAATCATGTCGTGCGTGTAGTTCTGCTTGTTTATGGTAATCATGATTTGCAACGGGGTGTCCGTCACCTGCTGGCATACGTTGATGATGCAGCCGTTGTCTTTGTCGCCTTCGCGGGCGGTGAGCACATACAGGCCGTAGCCTATGCTGTGTAATGCGGTGGGATTAAGCGTATTCATGGCGGTGGGTATTATTGCAGTTCGTAATTAAAGTTGGCAACCATTAGGTCGGCTAGGGTATTGAGGTCTGCCAGTTGCTCCTCTTTCATTGCCGATTTGAGGCTGATGTTCTCGCCCAGCACGATAATTTCCTTCATCTGCTCCAAGATGGTGCGTATATGCTTGCCGCTCTGGGCCGCCCAGGTGCCGTTCTCGATGATGGCCACCATGCGCCGTTGCCAGCTGTGTGCCTTCAGGTCTAGCAGCAGGTTCTCCATCGGGGTGTAGATGCCGGCGTTGTAGGTGGAGGAAGCCAGCACCACATGGCTGTAGCGGAAGCACTCGCTCACCAGTTGGCTGACGTGTGTGTGGCTGGCATCGTACATGGCTATGCCCTTGATGCCACGCTCTGCCAGCAGGCTTGCCATCTTCTCTGCTGCTGCTGCGGTGTGTCCGTAGATACTGCCGTAGATGATGACAACACCCTGCTCTTCGGGCTCGTATTTGCTCCAAGTGTCGTACTTGCCGATAAAATAGCCGAGGTTTTCTCTCCAGATGGGGCCGTGCAGTGGGCATATCATCTGAATGTCGAGTGTGCCGGCTTTTTTAAGCACCGACTGCACCTGCACGCCATACTTGCCCACGATGTTGATGTAGTAGCGGCGAGCCTCGTCCAAGCAGTTGCGGTCAAAATCTATCTCGTCGGCAAAGATATTTCCATTCAGTGCACCGAATGTGCCAAAGGCATCGGCGGAGAATAGTATCTTGTCCGTCGTGTCGTAGGTCATCATCGCCTCTGGCCAGTGCACCATCGGTGCCATCACAAAAGTCAGTGTGTGCCGTCCCGTGCTGAGGGTGTCGCCTTCGGCAACAGTGTGCAGGCGGTCGTCGATGTTGATGGTGAAGAACTGCCGTATCATATTGGCGGCTTTGGCGTTGGTGACAATGGTCACTTCGGGGTGGCGTAGCAGCAAACCCTCTATCAGGGCGCAGTGGTCCGGCTCCATGTGGTTCACCACTAGGTAGTCCAGCTTTCGTTCGCCCAATACATGGGCCACATTCTCAAAAAACTGTTCTGCCACTGCCACGTCGGCTGTGTCTAGCAGCACCGTCTTCTCGTCCATCAGCACATAGCTGTTGTACGCAACCCCCGTGGGAATGGGGTATACGTTCTCAAACAGGGCCAGTTTCCTGTCGCTGGCACCCACATAATGCAGGTCGTTGGTTATTTGGCGTGTGTTGTGCATATCTGTTGTATAGATTTGAATGTGTAAAGGTAATTTTTTGTTATTATACTAAAAGAAGCTTTGTTGTGCAAAAAAGGCACGCATACCTTTTTAACTCTTAAACTTTTAAGC
>CAZTVH010000130.1:0-6486 GCA_964616965.1 uncultured Bacteroidaceae bacterium
TTCTCTCGACAATGATAAGTTTTTGGCTCTAGTTTAATATAAGACTGATTTTTTACAGCCTCGAGAGGCTGCACCGCACGGAACGTGCGCATAACACCACACAAACGGGAATGGGGGCGCGACCGAATGGGAGCAATCCTGTTCCCGCGCAGTGTGGTGCAATAACGTGGGATATATCATGCCTCTCGACGAGAGGCGACATGGTGTTCTTATCCCAATGCTGTCGCCTGTCTCCGACAGGCAGTCTGGCAGCTCCTTGTTCCACTACACTGCGCCATCGGCTTGTGTGGTGTTACGTGCGACTTGCGTCGCGTCTCGTGTCTTCGACACGACATCCTCGGCTAGACGTTGACAAAAATCAGTCATATGTTATATTAGAGCGAAAAAAATAACATGAAACAATGAGGAGTTAAAATGGGAGTTAAAGTGGAAGTTAAAATGAGGACTATTCCATCCTACCCCACTTCATCTCTTCACCCTGTTTGTCGTACTGCTTGCGCTTGCCGACGGGGGACTCTGTGAGGGTGATGCGCACCACGGCGGTGCGCTCGAGGCTGCGGGCTATGGAGGCATCGAAGGCATCCATGTGCTTGGGGAGGAACCGCTGGCAGATGACCCGCAGAGCCTCTATCTTCTCTTCGCGGTCGGTCACCAGCTCGGCCTTGCCAACGGCCGTAGCTGACTTGTACTGTAGCGTAAAGCTGCCGTCTTTTGGACCTACTGTAGGCGCACATTTGGTGACGGCTGAGAGGAACACCGTTGGGCAATGCGCTATACAATCCAACTTCTCGCCCTCAAGGGCACAATGGAAATAGAAGGTGCACTCGCCGGTGCGTGCCAGCGACAGCGGCAATCCGTAGGGTGTGCCGTCAGGACGGGTGAAGCTGACTGTCACGTATGGGGCCTTCTCCAGCACCTCCAGTGCGAAGGCCGCATCCATCTCTCTGCTTGCCTTTCTCATTTATCTTTCTGTTTTTTTATTCTTTCGATTTCGCAAACCTTGCCAGTGCCGGCCGTGAAGCCAGACATACTGACGAAGGTTTGCGAATCATAGATGAAAAAGATTACAAGGAACCTTAGATCCCAAATAGTTTCATATCATCTTCCACGGTGCTAATTCCGCCGATGCCGAAGTTGCTGACCAGCACATTGACCACATTTGGCGAAAGGAATGCAGGCAAGGTCGGACCAAGGTGGATGTTCTTCACACCGAGGCTGAGAAGAGCCAGCAGCACGATGACGGCCTTCTGCTCGTACCACGCGATGTTATAGGCAATGGGCAGCTGGTTCACATCGTCTAAGCCGAACACTTCTTTCAATTTCAAGGCAATGAGTGCCAAGGAATAACTGTCGTTGCACTGACCGGCGTCCAACACACGCGGAATACCTCCGATGTCGCCAAGGTCGAGTTTGTTGTACTTGTATTTGGCGCAACCTGCCGTGAGAATTACGCAATCTTTGGGCAAGGCTTTCGCAAATTCGGTGTAGTATTCGCGGCTCTTCATACGACCGTCGCAGCCCGCCATCACCACGAACTTGCGAATAGCACCGCTCTTCACTGCATCCACCACCTTGTCGGCGAGGGCAAACACCTGCTCGTGCGCGAAACCGCCCACAATCTTGCCCGTCTCAATCTCCTTCGGGGCTTGGCAGGTCTTGGCCAGTGCGATGATTTCACTGAAATCCTTCTTACCGTTTTCGTCGGCAGGAATGTGCTTCCAACCCGGGAATCCTGTGCTGTTGGTGGTGAAAACACGGTCTTTGTATGTTGCATTAGCCGTAGGCGGCACAATGCAGTTGGTGGTGAACAGGATGGGGCCGTTGAACGCCTCAAATTCCTCACGCTGCTTCCACCAGGCGTTACCGTAGTTGCCTTTCAGGTGGCTGTATTGCTTCAGTCTGGGATAGTAATGAGCAGGGAGCATCTCGCTGTGGGTGTAGATGTCGATGCCAGCATCCTTGCTTTGCTCTAACAGCTGTTCGATGTCGTTGAGGTCGTGACCACTGACTAAGATACCCGGACGGCTGCCCACACCGATGTTCACCTCTGTGATTTCGGGGTTACCGTAGGCGGTTGTGTTGGCTTTGTCCAACAAGGCCATTGCCTTCACACCCCATTCGCCAGTTTTCAGTGCCAAGGCGGTAAGCTCATCGGCATCGCCCGAGGTAACAAGCTGTCCAAGGGTTTGCAGGATGTACTCGTTGATGTCGCTGTCCACCTGTCCGAGGCGGGCGGCATGCTCCAAATAGGCAGCCATACCTTTGAGACCGTACATTGTCAACTCTTTCAATGAGCGGATGTCTTCATTCGTTTCGGCCAGCACGCCCACGGTTTGAGCCTTTTCGTCGTATTGCTCGCGGGGGCAGCCCCATTCCAAAACATCCAGCTTTGGGAGGACGATGCCTTTATTGTTGGTCACGCGGTCTTTGAACATATCGCGCAATTCCAGCCCCTTGTCGATACGGGCATAGATGCTCTCCAAGTCGAAGTTGGCGTTAGTAATGGTGCAGAACAGCGCGTCGTTCACGAAGGCGTGGATGCTCTTGCGGAAATCGCAATAGTCGTTTCCGCAACCGTGCTGGTGATGGTTGACAATGACACCCAATCCCTTAAGGACATAAATCAGCAGGTCTTGAGCATGTGCCACTTGCGGAGTTTTTCCGCACACACCCGAAACTTTGCAGCCGACGCATCCGGCAGTTTCCTGACACTGGAAACAAAACATTTTCTCATTCATCATTCGTAGTATTTGTTGATTAATAATTTTAAACTTCCTCAATGGCTCCCACAGGGCAACCCTCTTTGGCTTCGGCGGCAGCAGACAATGCCGCTTCAGGCACTTCGCCTTCGATAGCAACAGCCTTATCACCGTTCATGTGGAACACTTCGGGGCATGTGGCCTCGCAAAGCCCACAGCCAATGCAACTGTCATTTACATGGTACTTCATAATTTGATCCTTTCTTTTATTTATTTGTGTGATTGGTTATTATCTCGTTCAGCCGATAGATGAGGGTATCCATCTCCATGCCTGATTTCTTGCTCATCTCGGAGATAGTAGCTTTGCCCATCATGATTTTGCCAACGGGCGAGTTCAGCATCTTGAACTTCGGGTTGATTTGCGGCAGCATTTCTTTCAGCCACGGATATTCCGCGATGAGGTCTGATAATTTCGTTTCTGCTGTGATAGTTCTCATAATTATCAATTTTCAATTCTCAATTCTCAATTTCCTACATCACTTTTACTTCAGGGTGTTTCTCTCCGAATTTCTCTTTCAGCACCTCGGCGATTTCCTCGCGGCTGTTTCCTTTCTTCTCCATCTGCTTGATAGTCTTGTATGCTTGGAACAATGCAGAAGGACCAATCTCGGAACTAAAGTAGCCGATACCCTGATTCCAAGCAAGCAACTCAAACACATCGTCCAAGGCGGCGGAATCAAGGCCATGAATGTAGGCCTTCACCAGTTCGCGTGTTGCCTGACGCATACGACCTGCTCCGACGGCGTTGGTCAGCGAGAGCAGCAGACGCATCTCGTATGGCAGGTAACGGTGCTCGTCGTTCCAGGTCAAATCCCAAAAATTCACGGCAATGCTTCCCAACTTCTCGTCAATCATCGGCATGTGGGTCAGCGGAGCCGGACGCATCGGAATGTCCTTTTCCAGTTGTTTCGCCTCGGTGCGGTAAAAATAGGCGTGGTATTCCGTCTCGGACACCTTTTCGGTGTGGCGTTCAAAGCCGAGACCGTCCATCACCTCATAAAGTGGCAACGGGTCGAAGTTCTGAACGATTTCCATTCCTTCGCCAACTGCCATCTTCATGGCCTGCATTTTGATGCCCGGAAAAAAGTTTCCCTGAACACCGCGCACGTCAATTTTCTTGAAACCTGCGGCCTTGTCTTTCCATTCGTTATAGCTCATTTTCAGCTCCTTTCTGTTAAAGTTTATTATTTGATTTCAAAGGCAAAAGTACAACACCCTCTTGGCATGGAGCGTAACATTTGTTACACAATGCAATTTTTTTAGTACTTTTGCAAAAAAATATCCCTGATGGAAGAGCTCAAACGAACCAATCTTTTTGCTGGTTGCAGCGATGAGGCTTTGGAAAGGCTGCTTAAAAATCCGTGTCGCCGCCAGAAATATCCTGCAGGAAGGCGGATGTTCAACGCCGGCGACCCCTGCCGTGCGTTGATGGCACTCGTCGAGGGGCAGGCCGAGTCGAGGATGATTGGCGAGGAAGGCCGCGAGGTACTTGTTGACCGGCTGAAAGCCCCAATGTTGCTGGCACCCGCATTTCTTTTCGCCACCCCAAACCTCGTTCCCGTCGAAGTCAATGCCGTTACCGACTGCGTCGTGTGGCACATCAACCGCGAGGCGTTTTTCGAGTTCATGCAGCAAGAACCTACCGTACTCCGTGCATTCTTGGAAGTGCTGTCCAACCGTAGCCATTTCCTAAGCGGTAGGATGCGCACATTTGCCGTCAACAGCCTTCGTCACCGCATTCTCGAGTTCCTCGAGGCCAATGGCAGCATTACCTCTGTGGCAGATGTAGCCCAACGTCTTGGTGCAACAAGGCCCTCGCTCAGCCGTGTCCTGTCGGATCTACTGGACGAAGGCATTGTTATTAAGGATGAAAAAGGGTATCGAAAAGTCTAGCACCCTAAGCTTTTCAGCAACATGCCCACCTTGGCCTTTCCACCACGAAACTCGTAACCTTTTCTGGGATTACAATAACAAATGTAGTCCGCACAATTCATTGCGCAGGGCGGCTGATTTCTTTCAGCTGCCTTAACATTTCGCCCATCTCCCACCCCATCCCGAAATCCCCTCCGCCCACCATGGCTCCCACCGTTTTCCCTTCCTTTGCAGCCACATACTCGCTCGTTTCCTTACCTAACAGCGGAAACCGATACAAACATCACTCTCTATCAATAAAATAGGCGAAGGAGCTACCAAAAACTGGAAAATTCGGCATGCGGTCGAAAAAAAATGCTATTAAGCTGTTTGCAATGACATAAAAAAGAGTTAATTTTGAACATATTGGGAAATAAAGTTATTTATTCAGAAAAAAATTTGTATCTTTGCATAATTTTTTAACGCTGGCGTATCAGCGCAATTTATTAATAAAGCAACATTTGACCAATCACTATTCACAAATCACTATCACGAATATGTATACTGATACCTCAAAGTTTATTGGCGAAGGGCTGACGTACGACGACGTGCTTCTGGTGCCTTCCTATTCTGAAATCATTCCGCGCGAGGTGACGGTGGAGACCCGTTTTTCGCGCCACATCAAGCTGAATATGCCGCTGGTGTCGGCAGCCATGGACACGGTGACCGAGGCCGCTATGGCAATAGGCATGGCTCAGGAAGGCGGCATCGGGGTGCTGCACAAGAATATGTCAATCAAGCAGCAGGCCAATGAGGTGCGCAAGGTGAAGAGGGCTGAGAACGGCATGATTGTGGATCCCGTGACGCTGACCAAGGACGCGCTGGTGAAGGATGCCCTGCGGGTGATGAGCGAGTACGGCATCGGTGGCATACCCATCGTGGACGAGAACCGTATGCTGATAGGCATGGTGACGAACCGCGACCTGAGGTTTGAACGCAACATGGAACGCCCGCTGTCGGAAATCATGATTACAAAGCTGATAACGACGCATGTGGGCACCACGTTTGCCGAGGCCACGGACATCCTGCAGCAGCATAAGATAGAGAAGCTGCCCGTGGTGAACGAGAACGGCCAGTTTATGGGGCTTATCACCTACCGCGACATTATGAAGACCAAGGAGCGTCCGCTGGCCTGCAAGGACAGCAACGGGCGGCTCTGTGTGGCGGCAGGCGTGGGCATCACGCCCGACATGATGGACCGCGTCGACGCGCTGGTGAAGGCCGGTGCCGACGCCATCGTCATCGACACGGCCCACGGCCACAGCAGCAATGTGGTGAAGGCCCTGCGCACGGTGAAGGAGAGGTATGCCGACATCGACGTGGTGGTGGGCAACATAGCCACCGGCGAGGCGGCCCTGATGCTGGCCGAGGCGGGAGCCGACGCCATCAAGGTGGGCATAGGCCCCGGCAGCATCTGCTCGACACGCATCGTGGCGGGCATCGGGGTGCCACAGCTGACGGCGGTGTGCGAGTGCGTGGGCGCCTTGAAGCAGAAGGGCTACGACGTGCCTATTATCGCCGACGGCGGCATACGCTACAGCGGCGACATCGTGAAGGCCTTGGCGGCAGGTGCCAGCACGGTGATGGTGGGTTCGCTGGTGGCCGGCGTGGACGAGGCTCCGGGAGAGACCATCATTTTCGAGGGCAGAAAGTTTAAGTCGTATCGCGGCATGGGCTCGCTGGAGGCCATGCAGAGCGGCTCGAAGGACCGCTACTTCCAGGACAAGGAGACCGACGTGAAGAAGCTGGTGCCCGAGGGCGTGGTGGGACGCGTGCCCTATAAGGGGACGCTGAACGAGGTGCTGTACCAGATGGT
>CAZTVH010000131.1:0-201 GCA_964616965.1 uncultured Bacteroidaceae bacterium
TTTGTATTTGTGTCAGCCATTAACGCCAAACTCTTTCAATTATTGCGGGTCATGGGAAAAAGATTTTTTCATGGTGTGTGTATACCCTTCATTCGCTCCACCTAAATTCTATTATTATTTTCTGTTCGTCTTTGGCATCGAAAAAGCGGGGTGTCAGGGTTGGCTGGTGTTGAAAATAGGGCCATACTCAGGGTGAAAAGA
>CAZTVH010000131.1:211-3771 GCA_964616965.1 uncultured Bacteroidaceae bacterium
TCTAAATATGTTTTAAATGGCAAAGATACGAAATTTTTTAATTCTTTTTCCAGCTGCTTTGTCGGCAAAATTCAGCGGATGCAATGGAAGAAAAAAGGCTGATGTAAAACTTTTTTTGTTCTTGTTTTGTGTTTTTTCAGATAAAAAGCGTATATTTGTGTTATTATTTTGAAGGTATGAAAATGTTATAGATGATTATGTAGTAATGAGATAATGGGATATGGTGGATATGATGTATAAGAAAAAAATGTGTAGGCTGTAACATTTCGGTCGCCGCATACGACTATTCAAGACAAAAGACAACACACAAAAAATGTCCGACGTAGAGAAGTTGAAACGATATGACCAGCTGATAGCCAACCACAGAGGGTTGATTGTAAAGGCATGTCAGACCTACTGTCGCTACGACAGCGAGGCGGCTCGCGACCTCTACCAAGACATCGCACTAGAGATATGGACGCACATGGACACCTATAGAAAAGAAAGCTCCGAAGCCACATGGATATGGCATCTGGCAGCGAACACCGCCATCGACAAGTTGAGGAAAGACAATCGTCGGCCCCAACTGGTGCTGGGAACACCTCTGCCCGATAGGGCGACTGAGGAGCGTCCACGGCGCATCGACGACCTCTACGAGGCTATTGCGCACCTCGACACCGACGACCAGATGCTGGTCAACGCCCGACTGGAAGACTATTCCTACCAAGAGATAGCGAAACAGACGGGACAGAGCGAAGGGGCACTGCGAGTACGCTACAATCGAATTGTAAAACAGTTACGACAAATGATGAACGGTTCGACAGTTGAGAGCAGAGTGCAAAACCAAAATTTTGCACTCTGCCGAGACACAGAACCGTCTCGAAGAAAAGGGAAATAAGTTATGCAGGAAGACACTTTTTTACAGGAGTACCAAAAGGAATGGCAGCAGGACAACGAGGCCATGTCGCGCCTTGTTGACTTCCCCTTGGAGACGCTTCACGAGAACATAGCACGCTACGAGAGGCGCAAGCGCAGCCGGAAGATTGTGTGGATGACGGTGAGTGCTGCTGCCTGTCTAGCATTTGCTGTGACTACGGGCATACGCTACCTAACACCCAACACTCCTAGCGGTAACCCAACGTTGGTGGCGGAAAACATACCCCGGCCTTACGGCCACCTCTCTCAAGAGGGGACGACATACCCCACCACTTCGGACGTTAGTCCACAGGACTTCTTTAACCCCTCTCAAGAGGGGACGGAGAATGTTGGTACTGCCCAACAAGCAAAACAGACTTCTCCTGCAACATATTCCTCCCATGACAGCGGGAAATCTATTGAGGATTTAACACCCGTCATAGAAGAAGTGGTGCCTGCGGACGTGCAGCCCAGCTCAGAAGCGACTGCTGCGACAATCTTCCCCACCACTGATGCCAACGCAATTGAGACTAACCGCCTGGTGGCAATGGGCGAGACTAAGGCATCCGTCATCGAGATAGAAACCGAAGGACTGGTGAAAATCACAGCACCGTCGCGCAACACCTTCCACGAGGCGGTTGTGGAGCCACTGCTCGCCTTGGTGACATTCGATATGTAAGACTATAGTAAACAGAGATCTCTATCCATAGATTATTCACACATTTAAACACGACTTTAAAATGAAAAAGATTTTAGCAACCCTATTTATTGCAGCAGCCCTGCTCACTGCCTGCACCGAAAAAGAGGACAACGGAAATAATAACAACCAGAATCAGGAACCCACCATCGTGTCGCTGGCAGGAACCTCATGGATTGGCACAGTGACCAACGACCCCGAAGAGTTCGACCCTGAAATGGATGTTCTCATCGTCTCAGCCAAGTATCGCATCACTTTCACCGACAAAGAAAACGGAGTAGTATCATACCTCATGACAACCCTCTATGGCGAAGGTGACACGCCTGAAGAGTACACCGAAGACTATACGACCGAGATGACCTATACCTTCGACGGCACTGCCCACGGCACTATGACTATCGACGGAGAACCGACACCGTTCCAATACAATGCAAACGACAACACTATCGTCATTACCCTCGAGTACAATCCTGAGCTGGATGTGACGGAGATAGTGCTGCATAAAGAATAAACTTTTTACATACCCCCCGCCTAACGGCGTACCCCTCTGAAGAGGGGACGGCTGACGCGGACAGACACTCAAACACACAAACAATATGAAAAAGATAGCCATAATGATGTTCCTGCTGGTTGCGCTGGGTGGCGCGGCGCAGGAGCCTACGAAGCTGGTTCAGCGGCTGGACTTGAGCTCGCAGAAGTACCTGATGATACATGTCGGGGGCGAGTACGCCTCGGTGGCGATATATCAGGACACGGAAGACTATGTAGCAGTGCGCAACCCACTATGGAACGACTCTTCACTGACTAGCCAGCCATTGTTCGAACTGACTCAGAACGACTTCTTGCACACCTTGTGGGTGGACGGGAACGCCCGTGCGGGAGCTATCGAGATTCACACGAAGCGTAACGACTTGAACATCTACAGCCGCCTGTACAACCATGTGGGAGTATACGCCGCCAAGGCACACGACACGGTGAGGCTGAGGTCAATCCGCGTGCAGACGAACGACTACAGCATGGTGGAGATTGGTTCTCCACTGGTGGCAGAGGATGTGCAACTGATTGCCGAAAAACACTCTACCATCTACTACCACAGCTATGCGGCGGAACGCTACTCGGAGAACACCAAGGAGAGCGGCATCATCTACGGCGGGATGCGCAACGGGGAGTCGCTCGCCAAGAAGCACCCTCTCTTCGACTACAACACAGATGGCTACAAGATGTTCGAGTACCGTTATCGCCCTGCACAGCGGCTGCACCTGTCGGTAACCGCCGCACTGCTGTCGGCGGGCAGCAAACCCCTGTCGGGCTTTGGGTGGACGGAGAACCAATACCCCGAAAGCACTGACCCTTTTCCCGAAACGAAGACCACGTTGGGATGCTATCAGCTGACGGTAAGCTACGACATCGTGTGCCGCAAACACTTTGCTTTCGGCATAGGGTTGGAGTACTCATATAACCGGTTCAAGTTTAAGGACCCATACGTCGACTTCCTCCACCATGACCAACCGGATTTGGGGAGTTTCATCTTTTCAACCAACGACTACCTCACACCTATGGAACCCCCTTACGGCGGGGGCGACTCGATACAGTACTGGAGCAGCCAGCTGACCACCAAGTATGTCGCCATTCCTATTGGGGTGGCTTACTATGCCGACAGAAATCACCGCAAGGGTTTCCATGTGGGGTTAGAGCTGGTACCCAGTTTTGCTATACACGAAGGTGATTTGCACCGCCGCTACTGCCAATGGGACGAGATAGAAGGCTCCAATACTACTGAAGGATTTGTGATAAATAGCCATCAACCCATATCCCTGTACACAACGGTAGACCTACGACTCAACATCGGTTGGGGAGCATGGAGCGTGATGATACAGGGAAATCCCGACTCCGCCAACTGGGGATTTTCATTCTCCAAGAGCGGATTGAGGCCCGTGTATTCTCTCCGCATGGGCGTTAAGGTGAGCCT
>CAZTVH010000131.1:3871-5098 GCA_964616965.1 uncultured Bacteroidaceae bacterium
GACTTCTGGCACAGACCGTTTTGGCACAATTTCACCGTGGGGACGGAGTTCTGCCACACCGTGGAGCAGAGCTACCGATACGGGAAAGGCATCTTCCGCAACCACCCCAACAACTCGGCCAACATAGTGCTATCGTACGACGCGAACAAGAAATGGACCTTTACCACCTTTGTGGGGTATTACGGTTCGTGGCGCGAGACCGAAAACTGGGACTACGGTATGTATTCGCCAGAGAATGGCAGTTCGTCATTATCGGTAATAGTGAATGAGGCTAGTTTCTCATTCGGGTTGGAGGCAACGTTTCATTTGCTGCCCCTGCTGTACAAGGAAAGCACCCCCTTCGACCTATCGCTGAGTGCACGCGTAGGGAAAAACTGGCGCGACTTGGACACAGGCCTGGGCATCGGGCTTGGCTATAGGCCACTCAAATGGCTGACCATCTATGGCAAGGTCTTTTACGGAGCATTCGGCTTCCCCAACGGGATGCAGGAAGCGGGGTTCCACAACCACCTGGTGTGCGGGGTGAGCGTAAGACCCTTTTGAGGTAAGAGGTAAGAACTAAGAAGTGGCTGACGCACCCGAATTATTTTCACTTTTCAATTTTTTAGTATTTTTGCATTCTAATTACAAACTTTACAAACTATAAAAAACTCACACAATGAAGAAATTAGTATTATTAGCAAGCCTATGCCTTGCCGTGGTGATGTTCTCCTCATGCCTTGGAACGAACCACATGACCTACAACGCTCTTAGCCAAACAGAGGTTGTCCTCACTCAAAGCAACTTCAACGTGGTCGGCACAGCCGAAGGCAGCCACACCGTTTCCTACGTCTTTGGGCTTGGAGGAGCATCGAAATCCGACATCCGCGAAAACGCCGTACAGCAGATGTATAAGAATGCCAACCTGCGTGGCAGCCAAACCATCATCAACGTCAGCTATTCTACCGCAAGACGCAGCATCCTAGGCATCTATGTCGAAAAGACCGTGACGGCCTACGGCACCATCATCGAGTTCAAATAGGGGCAACACACTCTATAAAGTAAAAACTAAAAGCTAAAAAGTTTGAGCGACATCTTTCAACCTTCAACTTTCAATTTTCATTTTTCAACTTTCAATTTTCATTTTTCAATTATTTATGCTTGACAAATGAACCGAAAAGGAACCATCGAGAAATTCCAACCTTTTTGAGGACGGAAAAGGGAGCGTTGGCCGGAGGCTTACGCTCC
>CAZTVH010000131.1:5198-6468 GCA_964616965.1 uncultured Bacteroidaceae bacterium
TTTTCGCTGTAACGGCGTAAGGATATGTTCTTTGGGCGTTAAAAGGGAATCAGGTGAGAGTCCTGAACAGTCCCGCTGCTGTGAGCTCTTTCACACCGCAGCCCCACAGAAAAGGACCACTGTACGGCGCCACAGTCGTATGGGAAGGCCGGGGAGGCGGGGAGCAAGTCAGAAGACCTGCCAAGTCGTGACGGAGCAAGCTCCGTCGATGATTAAAAGCTTTCGAGGAAAGAGCTGGAAATCGATGGTCGCCAAGTGTCGGCACGCGCAGCATCCCTTTTCACCTGTTTCATTGCGAAAGCTATTTTGAGCGGAGAATATCCGTAAAGGATTGAGTATAACAACAACAAAATAGTTTAAACAATGATTAAAAAGATTACATTATTAACTTTGGGGCTGCTGCTATCGGCGGCCCTATGGGCCCAAATGGGCAACAACGAGGTGTATGGCCACCCCACGAAGGGTGGTGCCAAGGCCATTACATTCCCAGCTTCAGACATTCAATTCTGGACTGGCACTGGCACAAACCAGGCCGTCGTCATCCTGGCATGGGACGACGACCCCGCGAACAACAACATCGCCTTGGCATGGGGCGTACGCTGGAACGGGTCGGCCACAGCGACCGACCTCCTAGACACGATAATGGCATACGACAGCCGTTTCAGCTACACGTTGAGCGGGTCGCTGGTGACAAACATGTCGTATAACGACGGGATCAACAATCCTGGCTCAAGCATGAACGGCTGGTGCTACTACCTGAACGGCGACTGGGCATGGTATGCCTGGCCCGACCAGCCAATGACCGACGGCGACGTGATAGAGATGAGCAGCAGCTGCACGTGGACGATGACCTCGGCCGTTGCAGCCACCAACCCCAACCCTACCGCTCCCGAAAGCGCGACAATAGACACGAGCGACATCCTCTACTGGGTGGGCGAAGGCGCGTACGAGATTATCTTTGCCGTCAACTGGCCCGACACGGCACTGGCATGGGGCTACCGTTTCAGCGCCCGCAGCACCAACCTGCAGAACGTGATGAACGACATTGCAGCTGCCGACCCGCGCCTCACCTTCGTGACGGGAAGCTACGGTATCGACGACATCCTGTTTGTGGAACACGGCGACACGCTGCGCAAGGCTGCCTACAGCTGGTGGGAGCATACGCTGAACGGAGCCATGTCGGCAGGTGTGTACCAACAACTCAACGACGGCGATTTCAGCCGCTGGGCCGACCCGACGGCAGGCGTAGCAGTGGACAGCACCTACGACA
>CAZTVH010000132.1:0-6465 GCA_964616965.1 uncultured Bacteroidaceae bacterium
AGACTCTCGAATGCTCCGGCGACTGCGCCAAGAGCTTCGACGTGGACCGCTTGGCCCAGGGTGCCTACTTCGTCCGCATCACCGGCGAGAATGTCAGCATGGTCCGCAAGCTGATAGTTCGATAGACTGCTATCACGGTATAACGTTATAACGTAATAACGTGATAACGATTTATCTGGCTGGCCGCCTCACAAGGGCGGCCAGCCTTCTTTTTCCTCCCCCTATATCACGCTGCTTGCCCACACGGTTCTATGCCGTTCTCCGCTCCCTGAAGCGGAGATGGAGCGGGCGGCAAACGGGGAGGGAGTGGAGAAAGGTGGGAGGGAGGGGCAATACTGAAAAGTCATATGCCTCTCGCCCAACGTATCAACAGGGCAATACATCAACTAATTAATATAGTCTGCGGCATGGTAGCGACGCAGGGCGGTCGCCACATGGTCGGCAATGGTTTGGCGGCCTGCCTGCAGATAATGCTCGGTGGTCCAGTCGCGGTCGCGGAAAAGGCTGTCGGGCAGGCAGTCGAAATTGTCTACCACCGTCACGCCTTTGCGGGTGTAGTAGTCCACCAGCAGGTCGGCATTCTGGCGCATCAGTGTGGTGAGGTCGGGGCCGACAAGCTGTTCCGCCCACTCCACATCCTCGGCCAAGAGGTTGAAGACGAGGTTCCAGCCTCGCTCACGAGCCAGCCGCACGATGCGGTCGAAGTCGCGGATGCGCACATTGTCGAGGGTATCGATGATGAAGGCGTAGTTGCGCACAAAGGTGCCGGGCATGGTACCCAAAGCGTCGTTGCTCCCTTCAGAGGCGACACCCAAAGCATTGAGGCTGTCGCCCCAGCGGGGCACACTGGGGTGGCCTGGCAGGGGGTGGTCTGCCCAGTAGTCGGCCATTTGCTGATAGCGTTCGTTGGTGCTCTTGATGTCGTAGGCCTTGAACGAGAGGATGGCACGGTTGAGCAGCGCAGGGCGCGGCTGCAACATGACGAGACGTTTCTGCAAGACGGTTTCGAGGGTGGAGGCAATCCAATCGATGCCAAAGGAACGCAAGTTGAGCGTGACCACCACCGTGGAGATTGGACAGTCGGGACTGAGATTGCGCAGCAGGAGATAGTACACCTCGCCATGCGAGGCATCGTGGGTCATGTTGCGCACGGAGAGGCTGGGGTAATGGCGGGCAATCATCTCGCTAATCCATGCCGTGTCGGTGTCGTCGAGTCCAAAGGTGTGGTTGGACGACTCGCCCAGATAGAGGATGTCGGCCCCCGTGGCGTTGACGGAGTCGACCATCTGAGCCAACGGGGCACTGAAGGTGTGGCGGTCGTGTTGGTAGAAAAGGCAACGATACAGGCCTTCCGACAATAGGCAGAGGGCTGCAAGTACGAGGACTATGACAATGACACGTTTCATAAGCTAGAATTGGAAATAGATGAATGGGAATGTCTCGACGCTGGCGAATGCCACGGTGCAGAAGGCCAAGAGGAAGCAGGCCGCCCACCGCACGACGGGCACCTGACGGATGCACCAACGGTCGAAACGGGTGTTGCGCAGCAGCACGTCCACAATAACAAAGAGCAACAGAAATACTATGGTGCGCACATCGACGGTGGGCATTTCGGTCATCGCAATATTGTCTTTCATAGCAGACCAAAGCGTATTAAGCTGACCGAACGATGGGGCGCGAAATACCGAAAACAGCAGTGTAATGATAAGGAATACCAAAGGAACCTTGAGAGAATTGAGAATTGAGAATTGAGAATTGAGAATTGGCTGGCGCACCTTATGGGATCTTAGTTTCTTGGGCAGACCTTCTAGCAACAACATTATCCCATGCAGACCACCCCAAACGACAAAAGTCCAGTTAGAGCCATGCCATAGGCCACTGAGCAGGAAGACGACCATAATGTTGAACATCCAGCGACCGACCCTCACACGGCTGCCACCAAGGGGAATGTAAAGATAGTCGCGGAACCAACTGGAGAGCGAAATATGCCAACGGCGCCAGTACTCGCCAACACTGCTGCTGATGTAAGGGGCGCGGAAGTTGTCCATGAGGTCGTAGCCCATTGCCTTGGCGCATCCGAGGGCGATGGTGCTGTAGCCGAAGAAGTCGCAATAAATCTGGAACGAGTAGAATATCAATCCCAGGGCTATGGCGGAACTGCCATACTGCTGCGGGTCAGCCCAAATGGCATCGACATAGACGGCAAGGTTGTCCGCCACCACCATCTTAGCAAAGAGACCGACGAGGATGAGCATGATGCCCTGCGAGAGGTTGTCGCGGTGGAAAGGCTGGTCGATATGCAGCTGACGGAGCAGGTTTTGCGGCCGTTCGATAGGGCCAGTCACCAGCTGGGGGTAGAACATCACGTAGAGGGAGTAGAAGCCAAAGTGGCGTTCGGGCTTCTGCGTGCCACGGTAGACCTCTATCACATAGCTGAGGCTTTGGAAGGTGTGGAACGACAGGCCTATGGGCAGGATGAGGTGTGTTTCGTGGAAGAGGCCTTGGTATTTGAAGATAAAAAGGACGGTGAGGGTGGAGACGATGCTTGCCACGAGCCATGCCTTGCTCTTGCGAGGGTGGCCCCGATGGCGTTCTATCATCAGCGCGGCGGAGTAGTCGATAACGATGGTGACGAGAAGGATAAGGATGTATATGGGCTTGAACCACATGTAGAAGAAGCAGCTGGCCGCCAAGAGCCAAGCCCAACGCCACTTGTAGGGCAGGAGGTAATAGACCAGTGTGACCACTGGGAAGAAAATCAAGAATGGGAATGTGTTGAAAAGCATAATCGGAATTATCTAGTATTGCTAGTAGTACTAGTAAGACTAGTATTACTAGTTTTTTTATTGGCTAAACGGGTGCAGCGTTTGGTGGGGAATGAGTCGGCGAGGGCGGGGAAGTACTGCTCTAGGTGGAGGTCGATGCGTTGGTCGATGGTGAGGCGGGAGGTGGTGTCGGCGGCGAGGCTGTCGCGCACGGCCTGTATCTCTTCGGGGTCGTAGCAGAGTTCTAACAGGGCACGGTTGATGAAGCCGTTGCCGCAGTTGTAGAGCTGCACGGTGCAGTAGGAGAGCATCACATAGTCGGCACTGAGCAGTTCGTCCACCAGGTCGATGTCGGCTACGCTTTCGTGGTCGGGGTCGTAGTAGATGGTGCTAAAGTAGTACCAATAGCGGAAGTGGTCGAAGAGGTCTTGTATGGGATAGTTGTAAAGGATGTTCCAAATGAAGGAGTCGCCAATGACAATGAGCGACGGGTTGCGCTCGGGAGCAGGGCCGCCCAACGCCACGTCGACATACTGGTTGCGCTCGGTGGGGATGTGGAAGGATTTGTTGAGCAGCTCGTCGAGGTCGGCATCGGGCTCACGGGTGCGGGCATAGTAGGGTTTGCCCAACACGACGGGACGGATGGCGGGGCCGAAGGTCTGCATATAACGCATGATGGAGTCGAAGGCGTAGGTGCTGGCGATACTGCTCCAGTGTGTGCCGGTCTGGGTGAAAAGGAGGTAGGGCGTGTGGCCTCGGAGGCTGTCGAAGCAGTGGCAGATGTCTACGCAGCGGAATCCGTAGAAACTGTTCCAGCCGCTGTAGTGGTCGTAGGCACTATATAGGCCTTGTTCCATACGTTCGTGAAGGGCTTGGGGGCTTGGTGCCGGCAGGTACTGTGGGTAGATGCGCTCTTTGCCAGGCAGGAGGGCAAGGAATAGATGCACCCCTTGCTCCTCAAGGATGTATTGCAGCTTGGCAAGGCGGCTCATGCGCTGGAAAAAGACATAGCCCTTTTCGTTGTCGGGGATAAGGAGGCTGTCGGGATAGAAGTGATTGAAGCAACTGGTATAGTATTCGTCTACAAACCAAGGCTCATAGAGGTAGTTGTCTTTGCCCACGACCACCGAGCCAGGGTTGGTGGAGCGATGGTAGGCCGACCACAGATACTGGTTGTAGAGGCGGATGGCGGGTTCGCGGAAACCGTGATGGTCTTTTAAATAGCGGTCTACCTGCTGCTGCCATTCGCCAGCCACAAAAGCGGGAAAGGTGAATTGGGGTTCCTTGGCACTGACGTAGGCACCCTTGAGCGGCTTGACCTTGATGAGATGCGTGGCACCCTGCAAGATAGTGAGCAGGAAGAGCGTCATGGTGACAAGGCAGAGTATCTTGGGAGTGTTGCGCATAGGGTCAGAATCGGAAATAGATGAAGGGACTGAAATCGGTGGCTGTGAGGGCACCCAGACAAAAGAGGAAGAGCAGGCAGGCTATCGCCCACACAGCTATGTGCTGGCGGTTGCCATAATGGGTGTAGAAAAGCAAAAGCGTGAGCCACCAGCAGGGTGACGTAGTATTGCGGATGCTCGGCAAGGGCAAAGCCTGTTAAGTCGAACGAGAAGAGCCGTGAGATAAAGAGCCAGCAGGTAGGCAGGTCTTCGATGCGGAATATAGCCCAGCCCACCAGCAGCACGATGAAGGTAGGCAGGATGCGCCATGTCTTGCGCTGCTTGTCAATGCCTAACAGTCGTTCTATCACTAGGAAGCATCCGTGGTAGGCACCCCACAGCACGAAGTTCCAACTGGCACCATGCCACAGGCCGCTGAGTAGGAATACTAGCCAGAGGTTCAGATAGGTGCGTCCCCTACCCTTGCGGTTGCCACCCAGAGGGATATAGAGGTAGTTGCGCATGAAGGCCCCCAGGGTGATGTGCCACCGCCGCCAAAACTCGCTGATGCTGGCAGAAGTGTACGGGTTGTCGAAGTTTTCGGGGAACTTGAAACCCATGATGCGACCCAGGCCAATGGCCATGTCGCTATAGCCTGAGAAGTCGAAATAGAGCTGCATGGTGTAGGCAATGATGGTAATCCACGCTGTGCCCATATCCATAGCGGCAATGTCGCCACCGAGAGCCACATCCACAGTGCGTCCTATCACGTCGGCAATCAAGACCTTCTTGCCTAGACCTATCACAAAGCGGTAGAACCCCTGCAGGCATTCTTCCCATCGAAGACGACGTTGGGCAGTAATCTGGTCGGCAATGTCGGTGTAGCGCACAATAGGGCCGGCAATCAACTGGGGAAACATGATGATGTAGACCACATAGTCGGTCAGCCGCTCCATAGGCCTGCCCATGCCGCGATAGACATCCACCACATACGTCACCGACTGGAACGAGAAGAAACTGATGCCGATGGGCAACAGAACCTTGGTCCACGACATGGTGCCCAACCCGAAAGCCGTCAGCAGGGCATTGACATTATCGACAAAGAAGTTGGCATACTTGAAATAGGCCAGCAGGCCCAGACAGACAGTGACGGCGAGTGCACACCAGAGCTTTTTAGCCGACTGACGCTCCGCACGATGCATCTGCCGCACGATATAGAAATTTGCCACCGTGGAGGCGAGCAGTATCAGTATAAAGTCGGGGGCACCCCAGGCATAGAAGACAATAGAGGCCAGCAACAAAACGACATTCCTTCCCTTTGCCGGCACTAGGAAATAAACCAGCAGAAACGCTGGCAGGAAATAGAGTAGGAATATGTGCGAACTAAATACCAAACAACGAGTATTGAGAATTTTAACCATAACGCAATACCGAACAAAAAATTGTACTCCACATAAAATATTGCACCACCACAATAAAAAAGCCAAAACTGCGTTACTGTATTAAACAAATCCCACCAGTCACTCATACAACACATCAATGAAAAACATCGTTCTATTCGGAGCCCCTGGTGCCGGCAAAGGCACACAGGCCTCCCTACTGGCAGAGAAATACGACCTCATTCACCTCTCCACTGGCGAAATGCTACGCAAAGAAGTGGCGCAGGACACCCCTTTGGGACGTCGCGTCAAAGACATCATGCTACGAGGCGACCTCGTGGGCGACGACATCGTGGTAAATCTTATAGCCAAAGCCATTGACTCTGGACGTGGCACAGCAATGGACGAGTGGGACGAGATACGGCTGCGCCATGCATGCGGGCTGGCCGACGAAGACCCCCTGCCTGAAAGACCCCAACCATCGATTATCTATGACGGCTTTCCTCGTACAGTACAGCAGTGCCAAATGTTGGAGTTTATATTCCGACAGAAGGAACGCCGACTGGATGCCGTCATCTCCATCGACGTGCCGCAGGAAGAGCTAGTGCGCCGCATCCACGAGCGTGCCCTCATCAGCAACCGCAGCGACGACACCGAGGAGGTAATCCGCCACCGTTTAGAGGAATATGAGGACAAGACCCGCCCCGTGCTCGACTACTACAAAGTGTCGGGCCGACTCATCAGCATCGACGGCAGCGGTGAAATCTCCGAGACCAATGGCCGCCTCTGCAAGGTGATGGACGCCCTGCTGAAAAGGAATTGAGGATACCAAGAAAAAAGATTTAAAACATTAATCAGCACCGTGTTGCTAAAACAATAGACAAGGCTCTTATGCTATATTTGACTGATTTTTCAACAGCATCGAAGATGCTGAAT
>CAZTVH010000133.1:0-6451 GCA_964616965.1 uncultured Bacteroidaceae bacterium
GCGGGTGATATATAACCCCTTTTGAGAGCTTGCCTCTCGAGTCTGTTGAAAAAACAGTCAGATTTAGCATAAGAGCGAATTGAAAAAGTCGAGCGACTTTCAATTCTTCTTTCAAATAATGCAAAATGCCCATTTTTATTATATTACACACAATAAAAGTGCTTATTTTTCGTTAATAGTTTAGAAAAAAAACTAAGTCAATGTCAACTGAAGAACTGCAAAAACGGACAACCGTCAATATACAGGAGAAAGCCAACTTAATCTGGGCTATCGCAGATAAACTGGTAGGCACCTACAAGCCACACGAATACGGCAATGTGGTGCTGCCCATGTGTGTCATCAAACGCTTCTCCGACACCCTTGCACCGACCAAACAAGCCGTACTGGATGCCTACGAGCTGTATGCCGTAAAGCGCAAACTGGCCGTGTACGACGGTTTTCTTTGCAACGCCTCTGGCTACGACTTCTACAACACCTCCCGCTTCACATTCGACGGCCTGCTGGCCGATGCCGACAACATAGCCGACAACTTCCGCAGCTACCTCAACCACTTCTCCAAGAACGTGATTGACATAATTGAGAAGTTCGACTTCGACAAGGAGATTTCCAAGATGGAGCATAACGGCATTCTCTACAACGTCATTGCCGAGTTCTGCTCCAAGAAAGCCTATATGGGAGCCGATGCTATATCGGCTGTCGATATGGGCTACATTTTTGAAGAACTGGTGCGTAAGTTCTCAGAGAGCTACGACGAACAGGCTGGAGCCCATTTCACCGCCCGCGACATTATCTATCTGATGGCCGAGCTGCTGATTGTCGAACAGGCTGACACGCTCCGCAAACAGGGGGTGACAGCTTCCATATACGATATGGCGATGGGAACAAGCCAGATGCTCGACTGCCTGGGCGAAAAGCTCCGCGAGATTGACCCCGACGCACAGCTGACAGAGTTTGGACAGGAACTGAACGAACAGACCTTTGCCATTGCCAAATCAAATCTGCTTATCAAAGGCGGGCAGGCCGAGAATATGCAGCACGGGAACACATTGAGTGACGACAAGTTCGACGGCTACCGCTTCGACTATATCATCTCCAATCCCCCGTTTGGCATCGAGTGGAAGAATGAGAAATCGGCTATCGAGGCCGAGCATCGGCGTGGTGCCGCCGGCAGGTTCGCAGCCGGACTCCCGGCCATCGGCGACAGCCAACAGCTCTTTATGCTCAACGGTGTGGCCAAGTTGAAAGACAATGGTGGCCGTATGGCTATCATTCAGAACGGTTCGCCACTCTTCAAGGGCGACGCTGGCAGCGGTGAGAGCCAGATTAGAGGCCACCTGCTGGAAAACGACTGGCTGGAAGCCATAGTGCAGATACCAAACGATATGTTCTACAACACGGGTATTGCCACCTATATCTGGATTGTCACCAAGAACAAGTCTGCCCATCGTGTCGGCAAGGTGCAGCTGATTGATGCCAGCCATTGCTGCCACAAACGCCGTAAGCCCATCGGCAACAAACGCAACGAGTTCGCAGACGACTGCATTGCACTGGTACGGAAAGCATATCTGGCCTTTACCGATGGTGTGTTTGAAGAGGGCGGCTTGCAAGTCGAGGTGAAGATAAAGGACAACGACGATTTCAAGTTCCGCAAGGTGACGGTGGTTGACGGCAAAGATAAGGACACCGAGACCATCCCATGGAAAGAGGACGTTGAAGACTATATGCAGCGTAATGTCTATCCCTACCTGCCAAAAGCCAAGATAGACCCCAAGAAGACCAAGATAGGCTACGAGATACCCTTCACACGCGAGTTCTACAAGTACATTGCCCCACGCAAGAGCGAAGACATCTTCTCCCACCTGCAAGAGCTCGACCGCCGTGAGCAGGAACTGATGACCAAGATAATGGGGAGAGGTATCTGACGTTTTGGGAAATAAAAGTAGTGAAAAATGGAACAAGGATTAGAAAACACAAGAATTGACACATTAGTTGAACGAGTATCCCAGATAATCGAACAGGCGCATACCGTTGTGGCACGCACAGTGAACACTGCTGAGGTATACACTAAATATGAGATAGGACGATATATTGTGGAGGATGAGCAGCAGGGACAATACAGGGCTCAGTATGGCAAGAAGGTATTGAAGGAATTGTCGGAAAAACTTACCGAAAGATATGGAAGCGGATGGTCTGTTGAAACGCTGAAGCTTTGTAGGCGCTTTTTTGTAGTCTATTCAGATTCGGTAACCAGTGGTTACCCGATTGGGAATAAAAAACGAGATAGTGCTATGGAATACGGTAAACACCGGTTACCCAATTCCGATGTTTCCAATATTGACTCGCTGACGCGGAAAGCTGCAGGATCTGGCGGGATGATGTTTACCCTCTCTTGGAGCCACTATATTATACTAATGCGTGAAGAAAACCCCGATGCACGTAAATTCTACGAGATAGAAGCAGTAAAGCAGAATTGGTCTAAACGTCAGCTCGCCCGTCGGGTGGGCAGCAGCCTGTATGAGCGTTTGGCATTGAGCCGTGACAAGAATGAAGTGATGCGGCTGGCCAACGAAGGACAAGTCATAGAGAAGCCGACAGACATACTTAAGAATCCTTTGACTCTTGAATTTCTTGGTATGAAACCCGACGCTGCCTATACAGAGTCGAAACTCGAAGTGGCCATCATTAACAAAATGCAACAATTTCTACTCGAATTGGGCAAGGGGTTTCTATTCGAAGCTCGTCAGTAACGGTTCACTTTTGATGAACAGCACTTTTATGTGGATTTGGTGTTCTACAATCGTCTGCTTCAGTGCTACGTCCTGATAGACTTGAAGACGGGTAAATTGACGCATCAAGACCTGGGACAAATGCAGATGTATGTCAATTATTACGACCGTTATGAAAAACAAGATTTCGAGAAACCGACCATAGGCATATTGCTATGCGAAAGCAAAAACGACGCATTGGTGGAACTAACGCTGCCTAAAGATGCAAACATCTACGCACAGCAATATGCACTTTGCTTGCCCGACAAAGCATTGCTGCAACAGAAGCTGGCAGAGTGGATAGCAGAATTCAACGAACAAGAGGCAGACAATGAGTAGGGCGATGAAAGATAAAAGATAGCGGAATACCGTGGATTGGGGATACCAAAAGAGTGGGGAGAGGTATCTGACGTTTTGGAACAAAAATAGGGCAAAGTATCTGACGTTTTGAAACAATTTTAGCACAAAGTATCTGACGTTTTAAAACAATTTTGTATCTTTGCATTTTCAAACCAATATACAGATGTTCAATAGAGACATACAAAACGAGTTGGAAATGTGGAAGAAGAGTCCACGAAGAAAGCCCTTGCTCCTCAGGGGTGCGAGACAGGTCGGCAAAACAACTGTGGTGAATGAGTTTGGGAGTAGTTACAACAACTATCTTTATTATAACTTGGAGCGGGCTGACCACAAGGCACTTCTTGAAAAAGAGTTGCCTTTAGACACCCTGGTTGAGCAGCTTTTCCTCTTCCATAGGCATCAGCGTCGAGAGGGAACCACACTGATTTTCATTGACGAGATACAGAATTCGCCGACACTCATTTCAAAGCTTCGCTATTTCTATGAAGACCGTCCAGATTTACATGTTATTGCTGCCGGGTCACTATTGGAGAGCATAGTCAATGTAGATTACTCATTCCCGGTCGGAAGGGTTGATTATTTGCCCATGAGACCCTGCTCTTTCCGCGAGTTTTTATGTGCTATAGGGAAAAATCATCTTTTGGAGATGGCGAGGACACCAGAATTGGCAGATGTGGTACACAACGAATTGATGTCTTGCTTCAATACATATTTGCTTGTGGGCGGGATGCCCGCAGCAGTTCAAGCATACTTGGAAGAACGAGACCTGTTGGCTTTTGACGACATATATGAAACGCTGCTACAGGCTTATCGTGACGATGCCGAGAAATATGCGAGAGCTGGCAAACTGTCGAATGTCATCCGTTTCATTTTGGAACACGGGTGGGGAGATGCAGGAAGCACGGTCACTATGAACGGCTTTGCCAACTCAGACTATAAGTCCCGGGAGGTTGGTGAGGCTTTCCGCCTGATGGAGAAAGCGATGCTGCTCGAATTAGTCTATCCAATCACAAATACAGCGGTACCCGCTATGCCTGAGACTAAACGACAGCCAAAACTGATATGGCTTGACACGGGATTGGTCAACTATGCAGCCAACATTCGGAATGATATTATTGGAGCCAACGACATTATGGATGTGTGGAGGGGTAGGATTGCTGAGCATGTGGTGGCACAAGAACTCTTGACATTAAACTATAAGATTAGCCAGCGTCGGCAATTCTGGGTTAAAGGTGGTGGAGGAGAGTCCGCAGAAGTTGACTTTATATGGACTGTAGATTCCCGGCTTATACCTATAGAGGTGAAGTCGGGGCGGAACTCGCACCTCCGATCCATACACTCCTTTATCGACCTCTCGCCTACAGATGTTGCCGTGAGGGTATGGTCCGGCCCGTTGTCGATTGATGATGTGCAGACATCAATAAAGAAAAAGAAGTTTCGTCTCATCAATCTTCCGTTTTATCTTGTGGGTGATATGGAACGGATTGTAAGACAAAATATGTAAGAGTAGAAGGAATATGGGAACAGATAATCTCAAAGGATTGGTTGAAAGCTTTGGTCAGCTATATTCTATGCAGAATGAAGATAACGACATTAAAGCTGCAGAACTCTATCGTGCAATGTTTCGACACGAGAAGGATATCAACAAACTGGACTTCAATTATGCAGACCATATACTTGGGTATGTTTCCGTAGGTTTCGAAAAGGCCATTGAAGATTACAGAAACTATCTGCAATATTTGAAGACGGTAGCACCAACGGAATATCCTATGTTCAATGAAGAGATGAATTGCATAGAAGAGGAGAACTAATGTATGGCTAAAGAATACAAAGATAGCGGAATACCGTGGATGCCTGTCATCCCAAGTGGCTGGGGAGTGGAGAAAGGAAAAAATATTCTGAGCCTTCAAAAAAGGCCAGTTAGAGAAACTGACGAGGTTGTCACCTGCTTTCGTGATGGTGAGGTCATTTTGCGTAGTGAGCGTAGGACTGACGGTTTCACAATGTCCGACAAAGAAATCGGCTACCAAGGAATAAACAAAGGTGATATAGTAATTCACGGAATGGATGGGTTTGCTGGTTCAATGGGGGTTTCAAAGTCCACGGGCAAAGGCTCTCCCGTGTTGGTCGTTTGCACTCCCAAATATGACACAGTACCACAATACATAATCTACTATCTCCGTGTGCTTGCCAAGATGAATGTGTTTGTCGCTCTGGCAACAGGTATTAGGGAAAGGAGTTGCGATTTGCGATGGAATAAGATTGCAGACCTTCAATTTATTATTCCATCAACAAATGAGCAGCAACGTATCGCGGAGTTTTTGGATAGGAAGTGTGGTGAGATTGATGAGGCGATAGCCTTGCAGGAAGAGTTTATCGAGGAGCTGAAAGCCTATAAGCAGTCCGTTATCACCGAGGCCGTCACCCGCGGCCTCAATCCCAACGTGAAATTCAAAGACAGCGGAATTGACTGGATAGGCATAATACCGCAAGGGTGGGAAATACGTGCTATCAAAACACTTGCTAGACTGAAAAGTGGAACAAACATAACAACCAATGATATAGCGGAAGATGGGAAAGAATATCCAGTTTACGGTGGTAATGGCTTGAGAGGTTATTACTCAGAGTATTCCAATGATGGTGATTTTGTATTGATAGGAAGGCAAGGCGCATTATGTGGAAATATCAATTATGGATTTGGAAAATTTTGGGCAACGGACCATTGTGTCGTTTGTTATCCACGGGAAGAATATGTGTTGAAATGGTTTGGAGAGACTCTTAGGGCTATGAACCTTAATCAATATTCATTGTCTTCGGCTCAACCTGGTCTATCTGTCGAAAGGATAAAAGACAAGTTTATGCCAGTTCCCCCTCTAACCGAGCAACACCAAATCGCTGACTACCTCGAAAAAAAATGTGGCGAGATTGACGGCCTTATAGTCATCAAGCAACAGAAGATTGAGGAACTGAAAGACTACAAGAAGAGCATCATCTACGAATATGTAACTGGTAAGAAAGAAGTAAATGGCTGAATCTGTAACATATTTGGGAACTTGGTGGCTGCCAAAAGACAGCACGATGGATGTTCGGAAACGTCCTGTGGGTATTCTGACAATATATGAGAATGGTAGATGTGAACTGGAATTACACAATACCAATATTGGGGCAGGTGAACTTCCATATATTGATGTGCTTTGGGGACAAGATTCAAGGGGAGTAAATTACTCTTTATTCAATCTTGAATGCCGCAAGTGGAGTCATATCGTTAAATATGTGGCTCAATACGTTTTTCAAGGGTTGCTAATAGATTCTATTACGTCGCCTCT
>CAZTVH010000134.1:0-850 GCA_964616965.1 uncultured Bacteroidaceae bacterium
TAAGAAAAAATGACTCCAAGAATTCGGAGTCATTTTCTTAGTTCTTAGCTCTTACTTCTTACTTCAAAACGGTAGGAACCCGATCCCGATATTGAGTATCATCAGCTGTGCCATCCAAAGGTCGGCATTCATCTGTCGCATGGGGTTGGTCTCTGCATATCGTATACGTTCTTCAGGGGTGATAATCACTCCCTGATAGTCGTATCGGAACGGGTTGGCGATGGTGAAGGAGTATCGCACACCAATGTTTAGAAGTACTTTATTAGCAATCATATAGTTGCGGCCCGCCTCGGCCTGTATGCCGAAACGGGTGTAGGTCGAATCCGCCAGCCAGTTTTTCAACACCTTGTCAGCCTGAGGCGTGAGGCCTATCCTGCTCGCATACGCGCCAACGCCTATAAAGGGGCCTAACGGGGCGTACAGGCCAGCTAGGAACCAACGATAGGTGAGTGCCGCACTGAGAACGCGCGTGTCGTAAAGGTGTGCATACTGTGGCCTGTTGGCGGGGCCCACGGTATAGCCGTTGCCGATGTAGAAACTGGTCTTGTTGTAATCGAGCCCCAGGGCCAGCGACTGTCGCGGAGCCGTCACAAACTCTAGTTGGACACCGGGGCGGAGGTCGACGTTCTGCTCTGGCAGACGCTCGAAAATCTTGTTCAGCACGGGAAAGCCCATGCCCAGCTGCGCACTGACGGCCAGCCTACGGCCTAGGAACCCCGGCGTGGATGTGGAAAAGGCGGAGTGGTAGGCGGAATAGATGTCGTTGGTCACCAAGCCCCTGCTGTCGGAGAGGGTGTACTGCTTTGTCTGGTCTTGGATGATGCGGGGCTTGCGGGTGTCTATCAACAGG
>CAZTVH010000134.1:885-6446 GCA_964616965.1 uncultured Bacteroidaceae bacterium
AGAATGGGAAGGAGGGCATCAGAAGGGCTCCCAGCACCAGCGAGTAGAGCGACCCAGGTTCGTTATACTCGCTATTGACAACCATGTTGAGGCTCAGTTTGTCGGCACCATAGCGTTGGTTGAGCTCGTTCATCAGAGGCTGGGTGGAGAGGCTGAGCGGCACGTTGCCCTTGCTCTGCCAGAACTCGTTGGTCCACTCGTTGATGGCCACAAAGTTGTTGTAGAATTCAGCATCGGTATGGTTGCGCATGGCGGGGTCGGAGAAGTCGACCACGGGCATCCGGGCAGCCTTTGCCGCCTCGCGCACCTGGTCGACAAGGGCCTGCTCCATGCGGTCGCTCTTGCGGTACTTGACGTTCGACTCTTTGCTGTTTTCAACAACGATGTATTGTGGGGCATAGAGCAGCGTGGCACCATCAGAGCCACTCGCCGGGGAGACGGTGGCCAGCGTGTCGAGGCAGCGGTCCATAAATTGGCGGAAGCTGCCGCCCTGCATCATAAAGTCGGTGAAGGCATAGCGCGACTGGTCGGCGATATGGCTCTGCTGACGTTTCTGGCGGATGCGGGCATACTTTTGGTTGGTGGTGGCAGACTCCTTCGTTCCTTCGTCCTTGACGGTCGAAACCGTGTCGAACGTCTCGGAGAAGGAGCCTCTCGACAGCTGGTGTTTGTCGCGCAATGCCACTATGAGGTCGCGCCCCATTGCCTCCAGCTGTGGGTCACCGGGGTGGGTCTGCATCGTCTTCCACACCTCGCGCATTGCCAACAGCGAAGCCTCCTCGGCGGTGAGCTTGCGGAAGAGGTAGTAGAGCTGCTGTATTTCGCCCTCATACTTCTTATAGTCACCCACGATGGAGTTGGTGTTGTAGTAGGTCTTGTACATGGCTATGCCATAGAGGGCCTGCGCCTTCGAGCGCGCCAAAAAGGCGTTGCCCGGATATTGCCGTTCTAGCACATAGCAGTCGTAGAACGCCCTCGTGTAGTGGGCATAGATGAGGTTCTGCCTGATACACTCGAAGCGTGCCAGCGTACGCAGCTGCGCAAACTCTTCGGGAGTGGTGACGACGTATGCCCTCCCCCCTTGGTAGTGCGAGAGGATGTCGCCCACACGGGCACGGCGTTTCTTGATGTTCGGGTGGGTGCTCAGGCTGTCGGGATAGTCATCGCGCGAGGATATGGCTGCTACCTTTTCAAGAAAGTAGTGGTTAGGCAGTCGGTAGTAAGGCGTGTTGAAATAGGTGGTGTCGAACACCACCTCGTCGAAGGGGAGCAAGGCGTATTGCAACACGTCGAAAATGCCATCCGTCACCCGCTTGTCGTAGGCACTGCCTATATAGAACAGGCGCAGGCCCAGACTGTCCGCCTCGTTTTCCATCTCGCGCGAGCGGTTGTGGTACATCACGAAGTTGGCCATTTGCTCCGCCTCGTCGTCGCTGCTCTTGACACGGCGGGTCAGCACCTCCATGTTATGCTTGCGGTAGTAATGCACTATTTCGTGGCTGATGACGTATGCCAACTGCGACTCGTTCTCCACCTGTGCCATCAGACCTGTGGTGACGAATATCATGCCCTGCCCTGTGGCGAAGGCATTCACCGCCGAACTCTTGACCGTGTAGAAACGCAACTCGCCACGCAATTCGGGGTAGTCCCGCAGCAGTGTGTCGGCGATGCGTTCCACCATGCGGGTGATAGGGTCGCCATAGAGGATGCGCCCATTGCTCATCAGACGGTTGATGTGGTATGAGGCCTCTAACACTCGGTCGCGGTTGGTCAAACGCCCGTCGTTGTAGTTGCGCACCCGCTGCTTGTCCTCGCCATACAGTTCGCCCAATCCCTTCCGCAGGTCGGCAGGTATGGGTCCTTCCGACTTGATGCCGGCAAAATCATTCAGGTCGTATCGCTGCTGGGCAATGCCCGACAAGGAAACAGCTGAAACTAAAAGGTAAAAACTAAAAACTAAAAAACGTTGTTTCTTCATATAGTAAGAAGTAAGAACTTGAACTAAGAAGTTGTGCGGCAGCCAATTTTCAACTTTTAATCATCAAAAATTGACATGTACGAGAGCCGACTTTTTGTGGAACGAATAGATACCCACATACTTACCTGGTGCCTGACGCACAAAGTTGTCCATCAGCGACCCCTTGTCCTTCGGCACCGGCACCTGCTTCACCACCGTCCCTTGGCGGTCGATGCCATAAATCACAAAGGCGTGGGCACGGCTACCCAGCATTATATTCGACTCCACCGCTGCAATGTCGTAGGTTGCCGGTGTCTTCGTCGGCTCAGGCAGCATCACATACACATTGTCGCCCTCTGCCAGCATAGGTGCGTCGCCATAGCAGGGTATGTCGGCCGATTGACCCGTCCGCTCTCTGTTGACCGTGCGGAAGGGCCTATGCCAACGAATTATGCCAGTAGTATCCACCGCCAGTGCCAACGACCCCATCGTGTAATAGTCGTGCACGTCGGGCGACTTTGTCGAGCGAGTCGTCACTTTCCATACCCGTTGCAGCAGCAACACCCCGCCATAGTTGGTTCCGACGCTATTTGCCATCACCAGAGCGTCCACCATACCCACCTTGTTCTCCCTCTTAGTGCTCCTATTGCCAAACACGTTCAGTTCGTCGCTGGTGAACTTCACCGTCGTAGCCCTAATATCGCCTGTGTTGATATTAAGAGACAGTCCCAGCATCTGGTCGAAACAGTCGCTCTTCTTAGGCGAATCTGGCGTGCGGATATAGCCAGCCGCCACAGCATACAATGTCGACTGTGACTCATTGCCAACAACAATATTCAACAGTTTCAAACGGTACACCTCCCCCACTGACACACGGCCCGTCGCACTCTTTTCGTCGTCCACGTCCAACACATGCACCGCCACAATAGTCTCACGGCTCGCCTTGTCGTAGCGCGAACCGAACAGATACACCACGCCATCGTCGCTCACCCTCATGTCGCTCACCTCGTTAGCCTCGAAGCGTTTCTCCCACAGCTGTTCCAACTTCTCGTCGAGCAGCAGCTGGCGGTGCACCATCTCCTTCGACACCGAGTTCACAAACACATCCTCCAAGGCATAAAACAAGCCGTTGTCAGACTTTGCATTCCAATGGTAGGCCGCATAGTCCTTCCCCGGCATATTAGTCGACATCTTCTCGCAGCTCTCCAACGTCATGTTTCGCGGGTCTATCACGGCACGACGATATTGAGCCATAAACTGATGCCGTATCAGCAGATACACCTTGCCATCCACATAGTTGGCAAACACCAGCTCATCCATGCGCGAGTCGGGCAGCGATACCTGCCGCAGTACCTTCATATTCGTGTCCACCGCCACCACCTGCAAACCCCACGGTATGCAGGCACCCAATATGCCACGGGTCTCCCATGTTGCAATAAGCAGTTCGCCATTCTGCTCGGCAATAATGTGACTGTTGTGAGACATCATATAGTCATAGCCTTTGTTCACCTGGCCGAAACGGAACGTCGGCATCGAGGGCTGCGCCATCGCGCCCATCGCCAGCAGAGCCACTGCCAAAAAAGAAAATAACTTTTTCATGTTGTACGTTGATATTTGATACGTCGTGTGGCAGCCCAATTCTTGAAGTAAGAAGTAAGAACTATGAACCAAGAAGTTGGGCGGCAGCCAATTTTTAATTTTCAATTTTCAATTTAATAAGTATGTAGCAAAAAAGCACCCATTTGTTACACCCACCGGTAAAAAATAATGAAAGCTGAAAGCTTCCAGACAATTTTCACCCTACAATTCTCACTATCCAATCCCTAGAAACCTTTTCCTATCCCAACCATGACTGACAGGGGCTTCAACCCTGAATCCAGCACATAGTAGCCACTACTCTCGCCTATCGGCTTATACTTTTCCCAATCCAAATCAAAAGTGCCCCAATCCGTTAGCCCATAGACACCCTGTAGCGACACAAAATAGTCCTCGGCAAAGGAGTAGCGCACCATTGCCATCAGGCCGACGGCGTTCTGCGCATTGAATATGTTCACCCTTCCACCGTCGCCGACTGTCATACGGGACTCTTCCGACACTCCGATGCAGGCCGTCAGACTCTCACCAAAGTGCCAACCCACATAGAAACTGAGTACTGCCCCAAACGACTTTCTACTGTCAAACATCGACTCCTTTCCAAACGTCACTTGGTATTTCTCCATACCGTAATTGCCCATGATTTGGTAGCCAATCACGAAATTGTCACTTGGATACTCAGCCCACCAGCCGATGCCTAGGATGGGGTTAAACAGCCGTGGCCGATAGCTTTCGGGCACTACAGCCTTGTATTCATAATGCTGTTCGTCAAGATATGCGAAACTACGTCCGAGCATATTGTGCGTACCCATATAGATGCTCAAACCACTGTTGCTGCCATATGTGCTTGGGCCGCCCAACACCTGTCCCATCGCGGTAGCCGATGCCACTATCAGCAACGCCACCAATACATACTTCTTCATATACAATAAGAGTTAGCTTAAAAAAACAATAGCAACCATTGATTGGTGACCAGACTACCCTAATCACCAATCACTTTTTAGCTCTTACATCTTAGTGCTTACTTCTCAAGCAGCTTGCCATCCGAGCCGAGGACGTTGACAATCTTGTGGATGTACATTCTCTTGATGCGCTCGCGGGCAGGCTTCAGGTATTGACGGGGGTCGAAATGGTCGGGATGCTCCGCCATATACTGACGGATGGCGGCGGTCATGGCCAGACGGCTGTCGCTGTCGATGTTAATCTTACACACCGCACTCTTGGCAGCCTTGCGCAGCTGCTCCTCAGGAATACCCACCGCAGCCTTCAGGCGGCCACCGTTGGCGTTAATCACATCCACCTCTTCCTGCGGCACCGAACTAGAGCCGTGCAGCACGATGGGGAATCCGGGCAGCTTCTTCTCGATAGCTTCCAGCACGTCGAAAGCCAGAGGAGGAGGCACCAGACGACCCGTCTGCGGGTCCACCTTGCACTGTTCGGGTTTGAACTTGTAAGCACCGTGGCTGGTGCCGATGCTGATGGCCAACGAGTCGCAACCCGTGCGGGTGGCAAAGTCTATCACCTCTTCGGGTTTGGTGTAGTGGCTCACCTCGGAGGCCACTTCGTCCTCCACGCCGGCCAACACGCCGAGCTCGCACTCGACGGTGACGTCGTACTTGTGGGCATACTCTACAACCTGACGAGAGATTTTGATATTCTCTTCGTATGGCAGCGCGCTGCCGTCATACATCACGCTGCTGAAGCCCATGTCGATGCAGCTCTTGCAAGTCTCGAAGCTGTCGCCGTGGTCGAGGTGCAGCACAATCTCCGGGTGGGCACAGCCCAGCTCCTTGGCATACTCCACGGCACCTTCGGCCATGTAGCGCAAGAGGGTCTGGTTGGCATAGTCGCGGGCACCCTTCGACACCTGCAGGATAACGGGGCTCTTGGTCTCCACTGCAGCCTGGATGATGGCCTGCAACTGCTCCATGTTGTTAAAGTTAAAGGCGGGGATGGCGTAGCCGCCGTCCACTGCTTTGGCAAACATCGCACGAGTGTTCACCAGTCCAAT
>CAZTVH010000135.1:0-6437 GCA_964616965.1 uncultured Bacteroidaceae bacterium
CATACAAACTGCGGCGCTGTACCGGCTTCAAGCCATCCCTGACATCGGGCAACGCACGCGACACGATAACCGACATCGCATAGTCGATATAGGCAGTTTTCATGGTAGTTTCGATGTCTACGCGCGTGATTTTTTCGTTCTCCGAATTCATCTTCTATATATTATATTATTGAATACCAATTATAAATTATACTTCTCGTTTCTGAAACAAAAAACAAAGATACGATTTTTTTTTCACATACACTCCTTTTTTCTCACCCCTCTTTCCACTTTTTATCCCCCATCCCCTACCCCACCGCCCTTACGCCACACCTCGGCACCTTTTCGACCGAACCACACCAGCCCGTCACCTCCCACCGGCTCCCCCCATTCTCCGTTATTTATTCTATACTTATTCTATATTTATACTATATAACAGCGAATATATATAGTATAAATAAAGAATAACTATAGGATAACAACGGGAGCCACGCAGGAGCCGCTGAGGAATTGGCTGCCGAGGTGAAACGGCGTGATTGGGGTGGTTTGGGACGATTTCAACCGCGATGTGTTGAAAATATTATAGGGCATACACCGTCTATTCGCACAAATAGTAGTACTTTTGCAGTTGCTAAATTACATTTATGGACCCTAAACTCACACCACACACACAACAATCAATCAGCAATAGCCGCGACGAGGCTATACGCTTGAAAAACGGGGCTATAGGGGTTGAACACCTCTTCCTCGGCATCATACGGGAGAAGGAGTGCTCCGCCGTCAAGATGCTGACCTCTTTGGGTGCGGATATTCCGGCCATCCGTTCCCGTATTGAGACTTCTGTCGGGCAGATGGACAGCGATGTGCGCTACAGTGGCGACAGCGAGATACCGATGCTCCGCCAATGCGAAAAGATATTGCGACTCAGCTTTCTTGAGAGCACCCGCCTCAAATCAAGAGAAATCCACACCGTACACATCATCCTGGCCATGATGCACGAAGGCGAGAACATGGTGGCCCAACTGCTCAAACAGCAGGGCATCAACTTGGATAGCTGCATCAAGTACCTGAAACAGCTGGGCTCGCTACCCCAGTCGGGGGCGGAAGAGGACTACTCAACTCCCCTACCCGACTTCCGGTCGCAGACGAGCGAGGACGACAACGACGACCCCTACGCCGACCCTGAGGACAGCGGCCAACGCCCCCAATATAAGAGCAACGCGGGCAACGACACCAAGTCGGAGAGCAAGACACCCGCCTTGGAGAACTTTGGCCGCGACCTGACACAGCTGGCCCACGAGGGCAAACTGGACCCCATAGTGGGCCGAGAGAAGGAGTTGGAACGCATAGCACAAATCCTGTCGCGCCGCAAGAAGAACAACCCCATCCTCATCGGCGAACCCGGCGTGGGCAAGAGTGCCATTGCCGAAGGACTGGCACTGCGTATCGTCGAATGCCGCGTGCCACGCACACTGTTCGACAAGCGCGTCATCTCGCTCGATTTGGCCTCGCTGGTGGCAGGCACCAAATACCGCGGCCAGTTCGAAGAGCGTATGAAGGCCGTACTCAACGAGTTGGAGAAAAATCCCGACATCATCCTCTTTATCGACGAGATACACACCATAGTGGGTGCCGGCAGTGCCAGCGGCTCGCTGGACGCATCAAACATGTTCAAGCCGGCTTTGGCACGCGGTGAGATACAGTGCATTGGCACCACCACCCTCGTCGAGTACCGCCAATACATTGAGAAAGACGGAGCCCTCGAACGTCGATTTCAAAAGGTGCTAGTGGAAGCAACCACGCCCGAAGAGACACTTACGATACTTAGAAACATCAAGTCGAAATACGAAGAGCACCACCTCGTGCAGTACACCGATGCCGCGCTGAAGGCCTGCGTTTCGCTCACCGAACGGTATGTGAGCGACCGCCTGTTGCCCGACAAGGCTATTGACGCACTGGACGAAGCTGGCGCACGAGTGCGTATAGCACATGTTGAGGTGTCAGAGGATATAATGCTATTAGAGAACGAAATAGTAGATATAGAAAAGCTGAAGAAACAGGTGCTGGCACAAAAGATGTACAGCGAGGCGGCAGAATATCGCGACCAAGAACGCCAGCTGCGCGAACGGCTGGCGGAGCGCAAACAAATGTGGGAAAAAGAAGAACGCGACAAGCACATACCCGTCACCGACCAGGATGTGGCAGAGGTGGTGGCAATGATGACGGGCGTGCCCGTGCAACGCATTGCCGAGAACGAGGGCACACGCCTGCTGGTCATGGAGAACGAGTTGCAAAACTCGGTTGTTGGACAGGAAGAGGCTGTGCGACAGATTTCCAGGGCCATACGCCGCAACCGTGCCGGATTGAAAGACCCCAACCGTCCTATCGGCTCCTTCATTTTCGTAGGCCCCACCGGCGTGGGCAAAACCTACTTGACAAAGGTACTGGCCAAATACCTCTTTGACAGCGAGGCAAATATGATACGCATCGACATGAGCGAATATATGGAGAAGTTTGCCGTGTCGAGGCTAATCGGCGCACCTCCGGGATATGTGGGCTATGAGGAGGGTGGACAGCTGACGGAGAAGGTGCGGCGCAAGCCCTACTCTATCGTGCTGCTGGACGAGATAGAAAAGGCTCATCCCGACGTGTTTAATGTCCTTTTGCAGGTGCTAGACGACGGACAGCTGACCGACGGCCTAGGGCGCAAGGTGGACTTCAAGAACACCATCATCATTATGACCTCGAACATCGGCACACGCCAGCTGAAGGATTTTGGCACGGGCGTGGGGTTTAATACCGCTGCCCGCGAGGCGGAACGCAATCAGTTGGAACGCTCGGTCATTGAGAAGGAGATGAAGAAGAAATTCGCTCCTGAGTTCCTTAATAGGATTGACGACATAGTATTTTTCAATAGCCTACAGCGTTCTGATATACACAAAATTATCGACATTGAACTAAAGGGACTCTTCAATCGTGTGAAAAGCATGGGCTATGGCATCGACCTCGACGACAAGGCGAAGGATTTCATACTGAAAAAGGGCTGGGACGAGCAGTACGGCGCACGCCCGCTGAAGCGTGCCATACAGCACTATATTGAGGACGACCTCGCCGACGAAATCATCAAGGCCGACATACTGCCCGGCGATACCATCCACATCACCGTCGCCGAAACGGCAGACACCGCTGGCGAGAAACTCACATTCGAGATAGAGGAAGGCACCACCAGTCGGCAGCTAGTGGCCGAGCTGAACTCAAACATTCCTCAGCCTACGGAAGCGTAATCGCACCATCCCCTTTGAACGAAAAAAAGAGTGGCTACTGTGGCAGCCACTCTTTTTTGAATGTATTAATGCCAATTAGAAATAAAGGTCGCGCTCGCCTTCGCCAATCTTGCAGAGGTTGCCTTCGACTCGTTTCTTGAGCTCTTCTTTGGGGAAGGTTTGGGTAAGCTTTTTCAACAGTTCCAGTCCCTTGGCCTTGGTGGCAGGGCTGGCGTAGTCTTCGAGGTATTCGCGGAAGGTGAACATGGCGTTGGGCTTGCAGTATTCCTTGATGAGACCGGGCTTGGCCAAGTCCATAAAGTCGGCACCCACACGGCCTTTGCGGTAGCAACCGGTGCAGAAGCTAGGAATATAGCCGCCGTCGATCATCATGCTGATGACCTCGTCGAGCGAACGATGGTCGCCAAGGGTGAACTGGGCACCGGTGGTTCCAGTCTTCTCATAGGGCTTGGCAGCCGTGTTGTCGCCCTCTTCGTTATAGCCACCGGGGTTGGTTTCTGAGGCCGCACTGATTTGGCTGACACCGTATTTGACCAACTTGTCGCGCATTTCGGGACGCTCGCGGGTGGAGATGATGATGCCCGTGTAAGGCATGGCGATGCGAATGATGGCGATAATCTTCATAAAGTCCTTGTCGCTCACAGGGTGAGGGATGTTCTCCGGCAGGCTGAAGGGGGTGCCTTCGGCGGGCTCGATGCGGGGGAAGCTGACCGTGTGGGGGCCGCAGCCATAGTCTTCTTCCAGATGGCGGGCGTGTTCCATAAGGGCAAGTATCTCAAATCGGTAGTCGACAAGCCCGAAAAGCACGCCAATGCCCACGTCGTTGATGCCACCCTCTTGGGCGCGGTCCATGCAGGTGAGGCGGTAGAGATAGTCGGCCTTGGGGGTGCCGGCGGGATGGAACTTGGCGTATTCGACGGGGTCGTAGGTCTCTTGGAAACAAACGTAGGTGCCTATTCTTTCGGCCTTTAGCTTGGCATAGTCTTCCACACTCATGGGTGCCAGTTCAACATTGATGCGGCGAATGGTGCTGCCCTTCTCGTCCTTGGCGGCATAGCAGCGACGGATGGCTTCGACCATGTAGTTGGCATCGTTGCGCGGGCTTTCGCCACAGATGAGCAGGGCACGCTTGTGGCCCATACGCAGGAGGTGCAGTGTCTCAGTCTCTATCTCGTCGAGGGTGAGGATTTTGCGTTTCAGGGCTTTGTTGTCACGGCGGAAACCACAGTACACGCAGTTGTTAACGCAGGCGTTGCCCGTGTAGATGGGTGCAAAAAGCACGAGCCGACGGCCATATATCTCGTCCTTGCAGTACTCTGCAGTGTCGAGAATCTTTTGTATGTCGGCCTCTTCTTCGACACAGAGCAGCTTGGCCACATCCTCCAAGTTGAGTCCTTTCAGTTTGCGAGCCTTGTTGAGTATGTCATTCAATTGCGACTCCGAAGGAGCATTGTTGTCAAGCATTCCGTACAGTTTGTCGCGGTCTATAAAATTTTGATTTCTCATAACGTTGTATTTTTATTATTATTGATTCTTAGTTAATACGGCTTTAGTTTCCACACCACTCAATCGTCCTAACTTTCCAGTAAGGGCATTGATTTTGTCTGGCAGACCCTCGACAATAAGCGAAATCACCGCCACAGGACGGTCATGGAAAGGCAACCCTTGGCGACAGAGGACAAGGGCGGAGTATTCCGAAATAATAGTATTGATTTCAGCAGACTTGGTACGGTCAGCTATGAGTATTGTAATTGTTCCTATTCTCTTCTCCATCAGGTGTTAGGCTTTTGGGTTAGACGAATATTATGTTTCTTTTGACGCTGCAAAAATACAAAATATATTTGAATCACACACTTTTTTATAAAAATTTCTCACTAATCCATAAAAAAATCGTACATTTGCAAACTCAAATTCGAACAAACAAAGTGTCCTATGTACAACTATATTAAAATAGAAGAGCACCAAGCCGTAATGGTTCTCACCATATCGGCTCCCAAATCACTCAATGCGCTCAACAGTGCCATACTCGAAGAGATGAACCACTTCCTCGACCATTTCGACTGCACCAAGTATCGCTGCCTGATAGTGACTGGCGACGGGGAGAAGTCGTTTGTGGCAGGCGCGGACATAAGCGAGATGGCGAACCTAAATGTGCCACAAGGTCAAACCTTTGGCTCTCGTGGTGCCAATGTGTTCCGCAAGATTGAGACGCTCCATGTGCCTGTGATCGCTGCCGTCAACGGCTTTGCGTTGGGCGGGGGCTGCGAGCTGGCGATGGCCTGCGACATCCGTATCTGTTCCGACAACGCCCGTTTCGGGCAGCCTGAGGTGGGATTGGGCATTATTCCTGGATTTAGTGGCACCGTGCGGCTGGCCCGGCTAGTGGGCATGGGCATGGCCAAGCAGCTCATCTACACCGGCAAGGCCATCAAGGCCGACGAGGCTCTGCGCATCGGCCTGGTGAACGCTGTTGTCCCACAAGCCGAACTGATGTCCACAGCAATGGAACTGGCAAATCAAATTGCCGCCAATGCTCCGCTTGCCGTGAAGGCTGCCAAACTGTGCATCAATGCCGAATACGACATGCCTATGGACGAGGCCATCATGTATGAGAGCGGCATCTTCGGTCGCTGCTTCGCCACTGAGGACCAAAAGAACGGCATGAAGGCATTTTTGAACAAAGAGAAACCCATCTTCTGTGGAAAATAACCGAATTACAAACAACACAATAAAAAAACTTTATAACATGAAAATTTGCGTTATTGGAACCGGCACTATGGCAAAAGGCATCATCAAAGCCTTCGCAGCCAAAATGCCCGTAGTTATGAAGAGCAGAACCCAGGCCAGCATCGACAAGGCTATGGGTTCCATTGCCAAGTCCTATGCCAAGCTCGTCGAGAAAGGCAAGATGACCCAGGAGGCCGTTGATGCCCTGCTCGGCAACATCACCACAACTACCGACTATGCCACCTTTGCTGATGCCGACCTCGTCATCGAAGCCGCCGTCGAAGAGATGGAACTCAAAAAGAAGGTGTTCGGCGACCTCAATCTGGTCTGCAAGCCCGAAACCATCTTTGCCACCAACAGCTCCAGCCTGAGCATCACCGAACTGGCAGCTGCCAGCGGCCGTCCCGCTCAGTTCATCGGCATGCACTTCTTCAACCCCGCCGACCG
>CAZTVH010000136.1:0-6434 GCA_964616965.1 uncultured Bacteroidaceae bacterium
GCCGAACGCTCCAAAATAGCAAGCATAAAACCATGGGCAATGTATGTTAACTTCATTAACCTAAGAATTTTTATTGGAGAATTGCTTTCATGAGCTAACCCAATAAAATAATTTGCTACAGACAAAGCACTATTTTGCATTCTTTTTTAATTAAATCTATTTAATAACGGAGAATATATATAAATATTGTATAAAACTATAAATACTGCTTTCTATTCTTATTTACCTCCATCCAGAAATAGCAATAGTCATACAGACAAAATTACTAATTTCAGATTACTTAAAACTTTGTACTCCGACCGGGAATCGAACCCGGATCTACTCTTTAGGAGAGAGTTATTCTATCCATTGAACTATCAGAGCTTTTTGAATGTGTTAATGCGTTAATGTGTTAATTCGTTAGTCTTTTTGGCTGTGTTAATTCGTTAATGTGTTAGTCTTTGTTTGACAGTTATCGCTGAGGAATTGTGCATCTTGAAGAGCTCTTCCACTTGATTGCTCATTTGGATGTATCTTTCGTTGTCGAGATAATTACTATCGTGAAGCAGGTCTAGCCAATAGTAAGTTTCATTCGCTTCTTTTATTGAGATAGACACTTTGTGTATAAAGTCCTGTGGACTCTCGGCACATACTGCCTCGCAATAATTTGCTCCAATGCTAGTACTCGACTTGAGAATCTGTTTGGACATGACATATTCACCCTTTTCACGCAACTCGTTACACAAGGCAATTACGCATAAGGCAAATATCTTGCTTTTGTCGTATATGATTCCTTGCGCTTTCATGATTACCAAATTAACGTATTCAATGATTAACGAATTAACGAATTAACACGTTAACACATTCATTATAGTTTACGTTTTATTTCTATAATCTCGTATGCCTCTACGATGTCGCCCACTTTGATGTCGTTAAAGCCTTCGATGTTCAGGCCGCAGTCTTGGCCGCTGACCACTTCTTTGACATCGTCTTTGAAGCGTTTGAGAGAGGCGAGCTTACCGGTGTAGACCACGATACCGTCGCGGATGATGCGCACGTTGTGGTTGCGAGTAATCTTGCCGTCGAGGCACATACAGCCGGCAATGGTGCCGACCTTGGAAATCTTGAATATCTCGCGGATTTCGAGGTTGGCGACAATCTTCTCCTGCGTCTCAGGCGAGAGCATGCCTTCGATAGCGTCCTTGAGCTCGTTGATGGCATCGTAGATGATGCTGTAGAGTCGGATGTCGATTTGCTCTGTCTCGGCCATCTTGCGCGCTCCGACAGAGGGGCGCACTTGGAATCCGATGATGATAGCGTCGGACGATTCGGCAAGGAGCACGTCGTTCTCGGTAATCTGGCCGACGGCCTTGTGGATGACGTTGACCTGCACCTCGTCGGTGGAGAGTTTCAACAACGAGTCAGACAAGGCTTCGACCGAGCCGTCCACATCACCCTTGACAATGACGTTGAGTTCCTTGAAGTTGCCGATGGCTATACGGCGGCCAATCTCGTCGAGGGTCATGTGTTTCTGCGTGCGGAGGCCTTGCTCGCGCTGCAGCTGGGTACGTTTGGCGGCGACGTCCTTGGCCTCCTTCTCGCTCTCGGTGACGTTGAAGGTGTCGCCTGCCTGGCAGGCACCAGTAAGGCCAAGGAGTAGCACGGGCTGTGAGGGGCCTGCCGACATAACCTCTTGGTTACGTTCGTTGTACATGGCACGCACACGTCCGCTGATGGCTCCCGCCACGATGGGGTCGCCCTTGCGGATGGTGCCGTCTTCGACAAGCAGTTTCGCCACATAGCCGCGGCCTTTGTCGAGCGAGCTCTCCAGCACAGTGCCCTTGGCACGCTTGTTGGGGTTGCCCTTCAACTCCATGATGTCGGCTTGGAGGATAACCTTTTCGAGCAGCTCTTCCACATTGATACCCTTCTTGGCGGAGATGTCCTGACTCTGGTATTTGCCGCCCCACTCTTCGACGAGCAGGTTCATATTGGCCAGCTCGGTCTTGATGCGGTCGGGGTCGGCACCGGGCTTGTCAATCTTGTTGATGGCAAAGACGATGGGCACACCGGCAGCCTGGGCGTGGTTGATAGCCTCAACGGTCTGGGGCATAATCTTGTCGTCGGCAGCGATGACGATGATGGCGATGTCGGTCACCTTGGCACCACGGGCACGCATGGCGGTGAAAGCCTCGTGACCGGGGGTGTCGAGGAAGGTAATCTTGCGCCCCTCGGCGGTAGTCACCTCATAGGCACCGATGTGCTGGGTGATGCCGCCCGCCTCACCGGCGATAACGTTGGTCTTGCGGATATAGTCAAGCAGCGAGGTCTTACCGTGGTCTACATGACCCATGACGGTGATGATAGGGTTGCGGGGAATGAGGTCTTCAGGACGGTCGGCCTCCTCTATCTTATTCAGCTCGTCGATAACGTCAGCACTGGCAAAGTTGATGTCGAAGCCGAATTCGTCGGCAATGAGTTTGATAGTCTCTGCATCAAGACGCTGGTTGATGCTGACGAAGATGCCCACCGTCATGCAGGTGCTGATAATCTGGGTGACGGGGATATTCATCATGGTTGCCAGCTCGTTGGCGGTGACAAACTCGGTCACTTGGAGGGTTTTCTGGTTCTCCATCTGGTTGAGCTGTTCCTCCTCGATGCGCTGATGCACTTTCTGGCGTTTCTCGCGGTTGTGCTTAGAGGTCTTAGACTTGCCCATAGGGCTGAGGCGGGCGAGGGTGTCGCGCACCTGCTTCTCAATCTCGTTCTCGTCGATTTCGACCTTTACGGGCTTCTTCTCCTTCTTTTTCTTTTTCTCAGAGCGTTCGCTCTTCTCGCTCTTGGCATCAGTTTCAGCCTTGCGTTCCTTGGCCGAGTTCTTACTGGGTGTAGGAGCTGCAGAGCGTTCTGGTTCGCCGTTGGTGTCGCTTACCTTCACGCCCTTGTTCTTGATGCGTTTGCGCTTTTTCTTTTCAGAAGCAGAGGGTTTGGCCTTTTCGAATTGGCTGAGGTCGACCATGCCCACCAGCTTCGGCCCTTCCAGTTTTGTGTACTTGGTTTCAATAAATTCAGGTTCTGTCTTGGTGGGAGCCGGGGCTGGAATGGGAGCAGGAGTTGGCTGGGGTGCGGGTTTCTGTTCGGTGGCCTTGTCCTTTGCTTCTTCTGGAGGTGTGGGAGTTGCTTTTTCCTTAGGTTCTGCAGGTTTGTCGGCAGGCTTTTTGCCGCCTTTATTGCCAGAGGCCTTGTCGGCCTTGGTTTTCTTCTTTTTGTCAGGGCGCATCTTGGCGTTGATGGCGTCAAGGTCTATCTTGCTGATGATGCGTAGGTCGCCCACCTGTATGGGGGTAGGGGCGGGTTCGGGAGTGGATTCCACTATCGGAGCGGGTTCGGCCTCGACGGGAGCCGGAGGTTCCTCTTCTATCTTAGCAGGCTCTTCAATCTCTTCTGTGGGTTCGACCACATCGGCTGGCTGGGGCTCTTCGACGGGGGCAGGTTCGGCGGGTTCGGCGGGTTCGGCAATTTCGGGCACGGTGGGCTCGTCGGGAGTGACGGCAGTTTCGGCGGGCTGTTGTGCACCCTTGTTGTCGATAGTGGCGGTGTTGTAGTTCTTGATGATAACCTCTTCGCTTTCCTCCTTTAGTTCGTCGGGGTTGGCCTCGATTACCACGTTGCTACCGCTAGGGGTTATCTCAATCTTGTCGGCCTGCTCTTTGACGGCACGTTCGGCCTGGAAGGCTGAAGCCACCAGGTCGTACTGCTCCGCCGAGAGACGGGTGTTGGGGTTCGTCTCCACTTGGTGCCCCTTCTTGGCAAGGAACTCTACGAGGGTGGAAATACCGACGTTAAGTTCGGTTGCCGCTTTTTTTAGTCTGATTCCTTTGTTTTCGTCTGCCATAGTACACTCCTTTTTATTTTCGAAAAATGTTTTCTTTATAGATTGCGACTGGAAAGGGAGGGACATGCCACCCCCACCGTGCTACTCGTCTTGTTTCTCGTCAGGCTCGGCCTCTTGTTCCTCCTTTGCGGGAGCGTCTTCTTCAAACTCTGCTCTGAGGATGCGGAGCACCTCGTCCACAGTCTCTTCCTCCAAATCAGTACGGTTGATAAGGTCTTCCTTGCTGATGGCGAGCACATTCTTGGCCGTATCGCAACCAATGTTGATTAGTATGTCGATAATCCACTGGTCGATTTCGTCGGCGAATTCTTTCAGGTCCACGTCGTCGGCATCGTCATCACCCGTGCGATACACATCAATGTCGTATCCTACTAGTTTGCTGGCCAGTTTGATGTTGCAGCCACCCTTGCCGATGGCGAGGGACACTTGGTTGGGCTCCATGTACACCTCTATCTTCTTCTTCTCCTCGTCAATCTTCAGCGATGAAATCTTGGCGGGTGCCAGCGCGCGGTTCACCATGATGTCCAGTCGGGGGGTATAGTTGATAACATCGATGTTCTCCTTGCGCAGCTCGCGTACGATGCCGTGGATGCGCGCGCCCTTGATGCCTACGCACGAACCCACGGGGTCGATACGGTCGTCGTACGACTCGACGGCTATCTTGGCCCTCTCGCCCGGAATGCGGACGATGTTGCGGATGGTGATGAGCCCATCGTAGATTTCGGGTACCTCGGCCTCAAGCAGTCGCTGTAGGAATATGGGCGACGTGCGCGAAAGCACAATCAGCGGGTTGTTGTTCTTCATCTCCACTTTCAGCACCACGGCACGCACCGTGTCGCCCTTGCGGAAATGGTCGCTGGGAATCTGTTCGCTCTTGGGGAGCACCAGCTCAATCTTCTCCTCGTCAAGGATAAGCACCTCCTTGTTCCAAGGCTGGTACACCTCACCCACGATAATCTCGCCCACTTTCTCCTTGTATTTCTGGAAGACTAGCGATTTCTCGTAGTCCTGAATCTTGCTCACCAGATTTTGGCGTATGGCTAAGATTTCGCGCCGGCCAAAGTCGGACATATAGATAGGCTCAGACAGCTCCTCACCCACCTCAAAGTCAGACTCAATCTTGATGGCATCGCTGTAGGCAATCTCCAAATTCTCGTCCTTCACCTTCCCATCCTCGACAATGGTGCGGTTGCGGAATATCTCCAAGTCTCCTTTGTCGATGTTCACAATGATGTCGAAGTTGTCTTCTGTGCCGTAGCGCTTTGCCAGCGCGGCGCGGAATACTTCCTCAAGAATGTGCATCAACGTCTCGCGGTCAATGTTCTTGAATTCCTTAAACTCCTGGAAGGAGTCTATCAGATCTAGCGTCTTCATTTGACTATATTTGTTTATTATTACTCTTTTTAAAACTTCAGCACCACCTTGACGGTTGCCACATCGGTGTAGGCAAACGTATAGTCCTTCGGTGCCTCCTTCTTAGTGCCCTTGATATGGATGGTGAACCGCTCGTCGTCAGCCTCTGCCAGGGTGCCCTCCACATGGGTGCCGTCGAGTGCGTCCACGCTCAGGTCCTTCCCTATGTGGCGGCGGTATTGGCGGGGCATCTTCAGTGGCGAGTCTGCTCCGGCGGAGCTCACGTTCAGCTCAAAATCCTCCTCCTCGCGATCCAGGCTGTTTTCCACCAATCGGCTCAGCTCTATGCAGTCGTCAATAGTGATGCCGTTGTCGCCGTCGATGTCCACAAAAATGCGGTTGTCGGGCGTGATTCGCATGTTTATAAGGTACTTTTCAGTGCCTTCAAGAGCATCCTTTACTATGTCTAAAACCTTGAATTTGTCTATCATAAGCAATAAAAAGGGGGACTCTTGTCCCCACAATAACCGTTGCAAAAATACACATTTTTTTTAACATAGCAAGAAAAACTTGCTTTTTATTATGTGATAACCTGTTTCCTCCCCCACAATCCCATTCCCCCCAAAACCGTAATACCCCAAGATAAAGCAACTGCTGTATATCATTGCTGAAACAGTATCATTTGTGCCTAACATATCGAAACTAGCGAACCCATCGACATGTTAAGGGTGGCCATATTGACGTACCTAAACGCTTTGCACAACAGCCAAGTAAGTTGTAGCGTGCCGGAGGCACGCTACCGTCGCAACGCCGTAGTGTGCCTCCAGCACAGATCCATAGCCACGCAAGCCGCCCCACACTGCGTCAGTAGACTTAGTGTGGGGTTAATAGAATAATGTGCTTTCAGCACATGTACATGCGTACAATTAGAAAATATGAAGATGCACTGACAGCTGTTGGCGACGCTCGTGCCAAAGGCACGAAATCCTATTAACCCCACACTAAGCGACCGAAGGGAGTGCAGTGTGGGGTAGTTGTGGTAAGCAGATTGCGTGCCGGAGGCACGCTACTGCTCGTCCTTCAGAAAGTACCTCTCGTCTATCTTTATGCCATTTTCCTCTAGAAAAGAACGATACAATGTGATAGTATGTAGTTGTATAACTCATGCATATATAACGCGGATGAGGATGATTTATTGTATAGTGGT
>CAZTVH010000137.1:0-6424 GCA_964616965.1 uncultured Bacteroidaceae bacterium
CGGCACTTGGTAAAGCGTATCGTAAGTGGTGTGTTCGAAAACCTTTGGCTGCTGACTCACGGAGTCCCGCATCACGGGTTCCTGTGCCATGATTCGCAGTCCTAAACAAAAGAATGAGATAGCAAATAGTAATTTCTTCATAATGAACAAACTTTATTTAGTCAATAATTTCAATATCTTTAGTTTTCTTTCGCCTGACTTGCCGTTGTAGGGATGTTCGCGCAGCGAAAGGTTAAACCTATTACTGCCCATCAATACGGTAGAGGGATGCGTGAATTCTCTGAACCCCCACTCCCCGTGATAGGCACCCATGCCCGAATGCCCCGTGCCGTTGAATGGCACACCCTTCACCATCAGATGCACACACACCTCGTTGATGCAGCCGCCGCCGTATTGCTGGCGTTGCATCGTGTGCCGTGCCCAACGCAGGTTGCGGGTGAAAAGGTACATTGCCAGCGGATGTTCGCGCTCTGCTATCGTCTCCATCATGCGCTCCACCTCCGCATCCTTATAGGTGACAATGGGCAATAGAGGGTTGAAGAGCTCGTGTTGCACAATAGGGTCGTCGGCCGACACCGGGTATATTATCGTAGGTGCATATCGTTGCGACGGCCTGTCGCCACGCCCGCCGTACACGATGCGGTCCCGATACTCCTCTGCCATCTTTGCACACTTGTCGTATGCCGCCTCGGTAATCAGTTTTGGGTACTCGTCGCTATGTTCCGGGGTGTCGCCAATCTGTTTGGCAAAGGCCGCTTTCAGCTCGGTCACAAAAGCGTCGGCCACCTCCTCTGCCACAGCCACCTGGTTGATGTTGATACATATCTGGCCTGCATTGCAAAGCTTGAAGAAGGCTATCTTCCGTGCCGCGTCGCGTAAGTCTGCATCCCCCCGCACCACACACCAGTTGCCCGTCTCCCCTCCCAGTTCCAACGCCACAGGCGTAAGGTTCTTTGCGGCCTCCGCCATCACATGTCTGCCCACGGCAGGCGACCCCGTATAGAAAATCTTGTCAAAGCGCTGCGCCAGACATTCGTCAGCCACCTCGTGGCCGCCATCAACCAACGTCACATACTCCGGTGGAAACACCTCGGCGACAAACCTTTTCAGCATCGCCGTGCTGGCTTTCGACTTCGAACTAGCCTTGATAACCGCCGTGTTGCCCCCGGCCAGTGCGGCAGTCAGCACACCCAATGTCAGCAACATCGGGAAGTTGAACGGGCTGATTATCAACGCAACGCCGTATGGCATCTTATACACTTTCGTCACCACACTGGGGAAACAAGCCAACCCGCTGTAGTGGCATTCTGGGCGCGCCCAACGCCGCAACCCTCTGATTGTTTCGTCTATTTCAAACACAATCGGCAGCACGTCACACAGATACGCCTCCACTGCCGAGCGGCCCAAATCCTCAGCCAAGGCCTGTTCCATCTCCTCCGCATGAGCCTTCACCGCCGCCCTCAGCTTCTTCAGTTGCGCTATGCGCCACTTCACATCCAGTGTCGCCCCACTCCTGAAAAACGCCCTCTGACTTTCAACTATTGCTTTTATATCACTCATATCCAAAAATATTAGTTTTCATCTACCTTTCCATTACCAACCTCACGCTGTGTCCTGTGGCCCGGTCGGTTTGATAAAACTGGTATCCCGTCGACAAGAAGTACAGTTCGTAAGCCGATTCCAACGTGTAGCTCGTCGTGGTCCAATAACAGCCATAGTCGCCTACCATGCCCACCGTCACGCCGCTTCGCTCGCCAGCCGCAGGCAGAAACACAGCCCCCGCGCCCTCCATCCTATTCCACTGGTCCACACTGTACACATTGGTCTCATATCCTTCCTTATAGCCGTATTGGAAGCCACACCCCTCTGGCAGCTCCCACTTGTCGGGCAGCAACAGCATCCCATGCATCGCCGAGCCGTGCAACCCCACATTCTCAATCGTTGCCAACGCTTTTTTCTTACCCGCGTCGGTGCGGTATTTCAACAAATACGTCCACTCGTCGTAAGTCAGCGTACGCCATCTCCCGGCACTGTTACCACCATTGCTGATGGCATTGTGCCGACCCCAGTCATACTCGCTGTCGGCTATGTCGAACCTGCCGTAGGCATACCGCTCGCTCGTGTCCGTCACCGTATAGGGCATCAAGTCATCTTCACCCGACGTACCCCACCCAAACAAGTCTATCCAACCGTTATAGTTGGTGTCGGCCAGCTCGTTGTCGTAGCCCGCCACGTCATACTGCCTGCCGGCAAAACGCCATGTGCGGCTCGATGCCTGATACTGCAAGTTACCTTTGGCAAACACCACCGTGACACCGTCATCAACCGTGTAGCGCGCATTGATGGCACCCTCTGTCGGATATAGTGGCCGTTCCGTCATAGGCTTCTCATTTTCACACCCCACCGCCAAAACAGCCAACACTATTGCAATGACATTAACCTTCTTCATAACTACACAATAACGAACCCATCACAATAATATTGTATACACCCAGTGCAAAATATTTCAATCATTTTTGTAAAAAACCAATTTTTCTTCGTACTTTTGCAAAATTAAAGTTCATCTGTTCTCTCCGCTTAAATGTTGAAGCGCGTGAACATTATTCTTTAATCCTATATTCAAGTATTCAAGATGTACACGATTCTTAAAAAAGAGCTCCTCAACAGCAACGAGATTTATCTCATGGAAATCCATGCCCCTTGGATTGCCCGTAACGGACAACCCGGACAGTTTGTCATCGTCATCCCCATCACCAAGGGCGAACGAGTGCCGCTGACCATCTGCGACATCAATCCCGAACGTGAGAGCATCTGCATCGTGTACCAAGTGGTGGGCGAGAGCACCCGCCGCCTCAGCCAGATGAACGAAGGCGACAGCCTCTACACCATCGTGGGGCCGCTGGGCCGCACCAGCGAGCTTATCACCGCCCCTCCCCAAGAACAGCAGCGGATGCGCCTGCTCTTCGTGGCCGGCGGTGTCGGCATAGCACCCGTATACCCGCAGGTGAAATGGGCACACGACAAGGGCATCCCCACCGATGTCATCATCGGCGCCCGCAATCGCGACCTCCTCTTCTTCGAAAACCAGATGCGTGCCGTCTGCGACAACCTATACATCATGACCGACGACGGCAGCTATGGCGAGAAAGGACTTGTCACCAACAAGATAGAGCAGCTCGTCCCCGCCGCTACACAGCCCTACACCCACTGCGTCGCCATTGGGCCCATACCGATGATGAAGTTCGTGTCGCTACTCACCAAACGCCTTGCGCTGCCCACCATCGTGAGCATGAACTGCATGATGGTCGACGGCACAGGCATGTGCGGAGCCTGCCGCGTCACCGTGGGCGACAAGGTGAAATTCACCTGTGTCGACGGGCCCGAATTCGACGGCCATCTGGTCGACTTCGACGAGGCTGCCCGCCGCCTACGACGACCCGACGAGCGCAAATACCGCATCGCCACCACCCGCACCGACTCTTCCGACCACCACCACTGCAACCTCGCCCCTGCCGTCGAACAGGCCCTCAGTCGCCAACGTCCGCAAGAACAAGACCCCGCAGTTCGTGCCACCAACTTCGACGAAGTCTCCTTCGGCTTCACCCGCGAGCAGGCCGTGGCCGAAGCCCGCCGCTGCCTCCACTGCAAGAAGCCCCTCTGCGTCACCCAATGCCCTGTCAGCATCCACATACCCGACTTCGTCGCCGCCGTGGCACAAGAGGACTTTGCCCTCGCTGCCGACATCATAGCGCAAGACTCCACCCTGCCCGCCGTCTGCGGACGCGTCTGCCCACAAGAGAACCAATGCGAGGGCAGCTGCATCCTCGGCAAACGTGACGAACCCATCGCCATAGGCGCCCTCGAACGCTTCGTCGCCGATTGGAAAAGAGAACAACCCTCCAATGAGTCAGACCACACCGACGACACCCGCCACTCCGACTCCCCCGACATAAAGTCCGACACAAAAAAGGTGGCCATCATTGGTTCCGGCCCCTCTGGCCTCACCTGCGCTGGCGACCTCGCCAAGCAGGGCTACAGCGTCACCATATTCGAAGCCCTACACCATGCAGGAGGCGTACTGGTATACGGCATACCCGAATTCCGCCTGCCCAAACAGAAAGTCGTCGAACCTGAGATTGACAACCTGCGCCGCCTGGGCGTAGAAATCAAGACCAACGTCATCGTCGGCAAGAGCGTCACCGTCGACGACCTCTTCGACCGCCACGGCTATTCCGCCGTCTATATCGCCAGCGGGGCCGGCCTGCCCAAGTTCATGGGCATTCCGGGCGAGACCCTCGTGGGGGTCATCTCCGCCAACGAGCTCCTCACCCGCACCAACCTCATGCACGGCTACGACGAGACCTACGACACCCCCATCTATCTGGGCCGCCGCGTGGCCGTTATCGGCGGTGGCAATGTGGCAATGGATGCCGCCCGCACAGCCAAACGTCTCGGCAGCGACGTGACCGTCATCTACCGTCGCGAGCAGGCCGACATGCCCGCCCGCCGCGAAGAGGTGCACCACGCCATGGAAGAGGGCATACAATTCTCGTTCCTCACCAACCCCACCGAATTCCTTGGCGACGAGCAGGGCAACGTGCGTGCCATGCGCTGCGTCCGCATGGCTATGGGCGACCTCGACGAGAAAGGCCGCCGCAAGTTTAGCGTCATTGAGGGCAGCGAGTTCGAGATGGATGTCGACAACGTAATCGTAGCCCTCGGCACCAGCCCCAACCCGCTCATCAAATCCACCACACCCGGCCTCGACACCGAGCCTTGGGGCGGCCTCAAGACCAACGAGGACGGGCAGACCAGCCGTCCGGGTGTCTTCGCCGGTGGCGATGCCGTCAGCGGCGCCGCCACCGTCATCCTGGCTATGGGTGCCGGACGTGTCGCCGCCCGCGCCATCCACCGCTACCTTTCGAACGAAGAGTGACCCTCTGCCTCCCTCCGTTCCCCACTCCTTATTTGCTCATTCCCCGCTCCATCTCCGCTACAGGCAGCGGTGAACGAGCCTTCATGCAGTAGTAATCGGTAGGATGCGGTAGGAAACCGTAAGAAATTGAGAATTGAGAATTGAGAAAACTAAAAACTAAAAACTAAAACTCTTTCAACTTTCAATTCTCAACTGTTACCCGTGACATTGCTTGGGCTCGGCAGTGTGGGCAAGCTCCCACTGCTCTCGCTTTTCGCAATGTTAAAACTTTTCGTTTTGTGGTACGGATGTTGATTGTTTGAGTTTTTTTGTGTACTTTTGCAAACAAATACGTAATAGCTATATGGACTATCTTATTTCTGGTATACAGCAGATAGGCGTGGGGTGCGTGGACTTCCACGAGGCGTGGAAGTGGTATATCGACATGTTTCAAATGAACGTGCGCATACTGGAGGACGACACCGTGGCGGAGCGGATGCTGCCCTACACGGGCGGCAAGGCGCAGAAACGCCATGCCTGCATAGCCGTGAACCTGCAGGGGGGCGGCGGTTTTGAGATTTGGCAGTATTCGGAGCGCAAGCCCCAGCCTAAAACGTTCGAGACGGCGGTGGGCGACCTGGGTATCTTCGCCGCCAAGCTGAAGAGCCACGACGTGGTGGCATTCCACACGGAGCTGCGCGCCAAGTACGACGGGGTGGGCCCGTTGAGCATGATGCCCGACGGCACCCATTGTTTCGTGGTGCGTGACCCGTGGGACAACTATTTTCAGGTTGTGGAGGACAAGTCTATCTTTATCCCCCAGAACAGGCTGAGTGGAGGCATCGTGGGCGGCATGGTTGGCTGCACCGACACGGACAGGAGCCTGCCCCTGTATCGCGACCTGCTGGGCTACGACCGCGTGGTGTACGACCGGGAGGGGACGTTCGACGACCTCGCCTACATGACTGGCGGCAGGGAGCGTTACCGCCGTGTGCTGCTGGCCACCTCGGAGAGGCGCAAGGGTGCCTTCGCCCCGCTGTATGGCGACAGCACCATAGAGCTGGTGCAGGCCTTGGACCGCCAGCCACGCAAGATATATGAGGGACGCTATTGGGGCGACCCGGGGTTTATACAGATTTGTTTCGACGTGACGCACATGCGTGGCCTGGAGAGGCGTTGCAACGAACTGGGCTACCCCTTCACGGTGGACAGCTGCAAGGACGACGGCCATTTCGACATGGGCGAGGCTAGCGGCCACTTCGCCTACATTGAGGATGCCGACGGCACGCTGATAGAGCTGGTGGAGGCTCACAAGCTGACCATCATGAAGAAACCCCACATCGCCATAGACATGCTAAAAAGAGACCGCAAGAAGCCCTTCCCCAAGTTCTTCTTCCGCCTAATGGGCCTGTACAAGGTGAAGCTGTGACCGGATGTGTGTTTTTGACAAGAAGAAAGTGGCAACAAAAAGCTTTAGAGGTCCCCTACAATAATTTTGGCCGAGTGTTG
>CAZTVH010000138.1:0-6366 GCA_964616965.1 uncultured Bacteroidaceae bacterium
GTCGCAACGAGAAGTTCAGCGGGCTACTTCTTCTTTGAAGCCGAAGGCTTGCTGTGGGTGCCTCTGCTCTTGGTGGACTTGGGAGAGGAGGCTTTCATGCCTCTTCCGCCCTTTCGACGTTCATCTTTGCTGGGGTGGGGTTCGTCTCTGCGTGAGGTATGACGGCGTGGCGGTTCTGGTTCCTCTTCCACTAGGTCAAAGTCAATGGTTTTCTTAGTCATGTCCACGCCTTTGACACGGATAGTGACTGGGTCGCCCAGTTTGTAGCATTTGCCGTAGCGGCGGCCTATGACTTGATAATTGTCCTCGTCCAGCATGTAGTAGTCGCCGTGCAGGCTGCCTATGGGTATCATGCCTTCGCATTTGTTGCCCTCGATTTCGGCATAGATGCCCCACTTGCTGACACCCGAAATAAGGGCGGGGAAGGTCTGCTCCAGTTTGTCGCTCAGGTATTCGGCCTGCTTATACTTGACACTGGCACGCTCGGCGTCGGCGGCGCGTTTCTCCATCAGCGAGCAGTGGCGGCAATACTCCTCGTATTCGTCGGCACTGACCGACGGCCCGCCGTGTAGGTACAGCTGCAACAGACGGTGCACCATGAGGTCAGGGTATCGGCGTATGGGTGAGGTGAAGTGGGTGTAATAGCGGAACCCTAGGCCGTAATGCCCGATGTTCTCGATGCTGTAATAGGCCCGCGACATGGTGCGTATGGCAATAGAGTCTATCATATATTCCTCCCCACGTCCGGCAATGCTCTCGAAAAGGCTGTTGTAGCTGTGGGCAAGGGCCTGACGCGAGGAGGTCTTTATCTTATATCCCAACTTGGCCACAAATTCCACAAAGGTGTTGAGCTTTTCGGGGTTGGGTTCGTCGTGCACACGGTAGACGAAGGTCTTGGGAGACCGAGTGCTACTAGTAATACTAGCAGGAGCACCGACACGCTCTGCCACTCGGCGGTTGGCAAGCAGCATAAACTCCTCGATGAGCCAGTTGGCCTCCTTGTCCTCTTTGATATAGACTCCTATGGGTTTGGCGTTCTCGTCTAGTTTGAATTTGACCTCTTGGCTCTCGAAATTGATAGCCCCGTCTTCGTATCGTTCGTTGCGCAAGATAGTGGCCAGTTTGTGTAGTTCCAGAATGGCCTTGTCGGTAGTGGTGAGACCCTCTGTCTTGATGCCTTCTATCACCTCCTGCGCCTCTTCGTAGGCATAGCGGCAGTCGGAATTGATGACCGTCTTGCCAAACCACGTCTTCAGCACATGTGCCTCATCGTCCATCTCCATCACCACGCTGAAGCAGAGCTTGTCTTCGTGCGGGCGTAGCGAGCAGACTCCGTTGCACAACTTTTCGGGCAGCATGGGGATGGTGCGGTCCACTAGGTAGACGCTGGTGCCTCTGGCAAAAGCCTCACGGTCTATGTGAGAGCCGGGCTTGACATAGTGCGACACGTCGGCGATGTGAACGCCCACCTCGCAGTGTCCGTTCTTCATGCGGCGGAACGAGATGGCATCGTCGAAATCCTTCGCGTCGGCAGGGTCGATGGTGAAAGTGGTGGTATTGCGAAAATCCTTGCGTCCTTCGTAGTCCTTCTCTGAGGGTTCGGCTATGTGCTCGGCTTCGCGTTCCGCCTCAGCGGGAAAGTCTAGGGGGAAGTCGTACTCGGCCAGTATCGACTGCATCTCCACGTTGTTGTCGCCTGGGTGTCCGAGCCGTTTGACCACCCGTCCAACGGGATTGTTCATCCGTTGTGGCCAGCCGGTCATCTCCACCAGCACTTTCTCGCCATCCTCGGCACCGCCGAGGTCACTGAGGGGGATGAATATGTCCACCACCATCGTGCGGCTGTCGCTGACCAAGAAGGCAAATCGGTCTTGCCGCTGTATGATGCCGACAAAACGTGTCTTGGCTCGTTTGACAATCTCCACCACTTGCCCTTCGGGTTTGCGCATCTTGCGCTGGGGAAACATGAGCACCTTAACCGTGTCGCCATGCAAGGCGTGGTTGGTATTGTTGGGCGAGATTTGCACATCTTCGCGCCCTTCTTCCTGGGGAATGACATAGGCCTTGCCGGTCTGTTTCATGTCGATTGTGCCTATTAGGTAGTTTTTCGGCAGCAGGTCGTCGTTGATGTTCTTAGGATTGATTTTGTATTTGCCACGGGCATTCTTGTCTTCAACCAAGAACTTAGCCTCGGCCAATTCCTGGATGGTGGCAAGCACCAATTGGCGGGTACCCTTGTCGTGAGCCCCGATGCGCGAGGCTATCTGTTTGTGGTTGAAAGTGTCGAATGGGTTGTTGGCAAAAATCTTTAGTATCTGTTTTGCGTAAATATCGTTCATTTTAGATTTCGTATTTTAGTGTATTGCGGATGGCTTCATTGCGTTGTCGGCAATTGTATTGTCAAGCCACCAGTCACAATCGTGCTGTGCTACTTAAAGGTGGTCTTGATTTCCTCCTCGAAGCCACATCTGATAAGTAGTGCGTGGTTGTTGGGGTCACGTCCCATAAAGTTGCGGAACAGGATGGCGGGATGCTGGCTGCCGCCTTTCGACAGTATTTCCTGACGGAATCGGTTGGCTGTGGCCCTGTCGAAGATACCGTTACTCTTGAACTGCGAGAACACGTCGGCATCCAGCACTTCAGCCCATTTATACCCGTAGTACCCCGACGCATAGCCGCCTGCAAAGATATGGGTAAAGGCAGTGCTGGTGTTGGCTCCCTTAACGGGTGGTAGCAGCTCCACCATGTACTTCCTCTCAAAATCCTCCATGGGGCCTTCGATTGGGCTGGAGATGGTGTGGTAGGCAAAGTCCACTAAGCCCAAGCTCAGTTGTCGCACACACAGCCATCCCGCCAGATATTTCTCGGCAGTCTTGATTTTCTTGATATATTCACCGGGAATGGTGTCGCCCGTTTGGTAGTGGCGGGCAAAGGTGTTGAGAAACTGCGACTCGTAGCACCAGTTCTCCATCACCTGTGAGGGTAGCTCCACAAAGTCGCGTTTCACGCTGGTGCCGCTGATGCTGGGGTAGGTGCAGTCCGATAGCATCCCGTGCATGGCATGGCCAAACTCATGCATAAAGGTCTCCACTTCGCCGAAACTGAGCAGGGCAGGCTTGTCGCCGACTGGTTTCGAGAAGTTGCACACCACCTGTATCAGCGGTCGCACCTGCTTGCCGCCGATGTTGCTCTGTTCGCGGAACGAGGTCATCCATGCTCCGCTGCGCTTGCTGGCACGGGGGTGCATGTCGAGGTATAGTACCCCCATCAGGCGGCTGCCGTCATACACCTCGTACACCTTCACGTCGGGATGGTATACGTCTATGCCCTTCGCCTCGGCGAACGTCAGCCCGTACAGACGGCCGTACAGCTCGAAAATGCCTTGGCGTACACGCTCCAACTGGAAGTAGGGGCGCAACACCTCCTCGTCAAAGTCATACTTCTGCTGTTTCAACTTCTCGCTGTAGTACGAGAAATCCCAACGCTGCAGCGGCATCGGCGCCCCCAGTTTCTGGGCGTAGTTGCTCACCTCGATAAGGTCGCGTTTTGCGAACGGAAGAGCGGCATTCAGCAGTTGGTTGAAAAAGTCGGCCAACTGTTTGGGCGTTTCGCACATGCGATTGCTCAACACATACTCGCTATAGTTCTTAAATCCCAGCAGCTTTGCCTGTTGGTAGCGCAGCAGGGTCATTTCGCGAATTACCTCGTTGTTGTCGTTCTCGTTGCCGCGGTTGCCCCGGCTGTTGTAGGCGCGCCACATCTGCTCGCGCAGGCTGCGGTTGTCGGCGTAGGTGATAAAAGGGCCGAACGACGGGTAGGCAAGCGTGAACACCCAGCCGTCGAGCCCACGCTCCTGAGCCTCCTGACGGGCGGCGGCAACCACGTTCTCGGGCAGCCCGGAAAGGTCTTTCGCCTTGGCGACATGGAGTATATAGTCGTTGTTGTCCGCCAGCACATGCTGGTTCATCAGTTGCGACAGCTCTGCCAGCCGCTCGCTGTTCTTGGCAAACGCACGCTTGTCTTTGCCCGTCAGGTTCACGCCGTTGCGCACAAATCCCTTGTACGTCTCCTCCAACAGCGTGCGTTGCTCGGTGGTGAGGTTGAGCCGGTCGCGTTGCTCATACACCGCCTTGACGCGGGCAAACAGCTTCTCATTCATGTTCACGCTGTTCGAGTAGCGTGTCAGTTCGGGTGTCAGCTTCATCACGATGCCCTGCAGTTCCGGATCGGTGTTGCATTCGTTGATGTTAAACATCACCGACGTGATGCGGTCGAGCCGTTCGCTGGCAGTCTGCAAGGCCACAATGGTGTTCTCGAAAGTTGGGGCGGCCTTCTGCTTGATGATTTTCTGTATGTTGCCCTCGGCTTCCTTGATGGCCTCCTTCACGGCAGGCGTGTAGTGTTCGTTGCGTATTTGGCTGAATGGCGGTGTCTGGTGGGGAGTCCTCCATTCTTGCAATAGCGGATTGGCATTTTGGCCCATCATAGGCGTTGCGGTGGCGATTATGGTCATAAGAAGTAGCGATTTGGTCAGTTTACTCATGCTTTTTAAGGTTTATTAATACTCTTATTATGGGAATTGTGCAATAAAATAAACATATCTCCGTTTTTGACAATAACGTAAAGAACGAAATTTATTGTTTCAACTAGTAAAAAATATCTTTAAAAGAAACCAACATGAGAAAAATAGTATTAACCCTCGGCCTGGCTTGCGTGGCTGCCGCCTTTGTGTCGTGCAACAACCACCAGGAGGAGCTTGATGCCGCCATCAAGCAGAACGATTCCCTCGCAACGATTATCAGCAACAAGGATGCTGAACTCGACTCCCTCTTCGCTACCCTTAACCAGATTGAGGAAAACCTAGCCGCCGTCAATGCCCGCTATACCGCCGTGCAAGAGCTGCGCCGCGCCAACCTCGAAGGCCAGCCCAACGTCAAGAACCAAATCAACGAGCAAATCAAGAGCATCGAAAACCTCATGGCTGCCAACAAGCAGAAAATGGCCAGCCTGCAGGCCAAAATCAACAATGAGGGCAAGGAGAGCACCCGCCTGCAAGAACTCGTCAACCGTCAAGAAGAGCGCATCGCCGCCCAAGAGTCGCAGATAGCCCAGCTCCTCACCGAGCTCGAAAGCAACAAAGTGCTTATCAAGAAGCTCAATCAGGACGTCACCGACCTCACCGCCTCCAACGAGGAGAAAGACCTCCATATCCAGCGCCAGACCGCTGAGGCCAACAAGGCCTACTATGTGGTGGGTTCCTACACCGACCTCAACGAGGCTGGCATTGTGGCCAAGACCGGCGGATTTATCGGCATAGGCCGTCACCAGGGCACCATCAGCGAGATGCCTCTCGACCGCTTCACCCAAATCGACCGTACCAAGGTCACCACCATCCCCGTCAACATGAAGCGTGCCGTTGTCGTCTCCAACCACCCCGAAAACAGCTACGAGCTGGTGATGGACGAGAACGACACCAAGCAGGTCTCCTACCTCCGCATCCTCAACCCCGCCAAATTCTGGGAGCAGACCCGTTTCCTGGTCATCTCCACCAAATAAGCGAGAATGTGTTAATGTGTTAACGTGGGAATGTCTGAATCCTTGACTAACGGATTAGCACAATAACGCAGTAACACACTCAATACAACTGGCATCCGAGTGGCGAAAAGCCCTTCGGATGCCAGTTTTTTTGTTTTTTATGCAGTCTGTCGAGAACATGTACCATTAAACCCAAATCGGTCATTAGGCCGACTTTCAATTATTATAGTCTTATTTAGGTCTGTTTATGGCATATCAGCATTTCTTTCGGCATCTTGTCCCCATCGCTGTCTCGCCGTAGCCCGCTACGCCTTCGCCAACGATGAGGCCAATCTGCTCGAAACAAATACTAATCTGCCATAAACCCTAATGACCGATTTGGGTTAAAAACTTTCCCAATTGTCGTAATAAGTTGATAATAAGCGAATTGGTAATATTATAGAAACTTGCTTGATAATACACTGTTCCTCAATTATTTATTTTACATTTATTTTACCTTTTGTTTACATTTATTTTAGCTATTATTTAGCTTAGCTAAAAGAAATGTAAAGAAAGAATAACATAAATGAAACAGAAATATTGTAAAAAGGACTTCGCTACCATCACTGTCAATAAGAAGAATGCTGTCGAATATTGGAGTTTACTTGCAATTTATTTGGGTTGATGTGGCGGAAGAAACGTTTTTATCCATTTTGTTGAAAAAAAAGTGTATATTTGCAAAGTGAGGTGAATAATATTGCGGTAGTTTAATAGATAGATAGATAGGCGGTTTTTTGATACATCAATTAACAATAAATACTAATTTTACCTATGAAAAAAATCATTCTTATT
>CAZTVH010000139.1:0-6335 GCA_964616965.1 uncultured Bacteroidaceae bacterium
TGAGTGCGACGAGGCCGGTTTGGTAGGTTAGGGAAGGAGGGTATTCTTCGAAATGAGGGATGAATACGTCTATCCTTCTGCTATTAGTGAGCAGAGTGTGGACCGAGTGGCCCGGATAAGGTCTTGCGGGGCTATCCTGAATTGTAGCCCGCGCACGCCGGCACTGACATAGATGTGGTCGAACCCATCGGCGGTGGCGTGAATGTAGGTGGGAAAGGATTTCTTCATGCCGATGGGGCTGCATCCGCCACGAATATAGCCTGTGAGGGGCAGCAGCTCCTTCTGCGGTATGAGGTCGCACTTCTTGTTGCCCGACACTTTGGCGGCCTTTTTCAGGTCCACCTCCTCGGCACCGGGGATGACGCAGACGAAATAGCCTGTACGGTCGCCCTGTAGCACTAGGGTCTTGAACACTTGGCGGATGTCTTCGTGCAGCTGGTCGGCAACGTGCTGTGCGCCTAGGTCGGTTTCGTCCACCTGATAGGGGATAAGTTCGTAGGGTACCTTTAGGCTGTCGAGCAGTCGTGCGGCATTGGTCTTTTTCATTGGCTGGTGTGCTTTTCGGCCATGAGTTGTTTGTGGATGTGCAACACCTGACGGGTGCGGGGGTTTCCCTCGTAGTTGAGCACCACATAGTCGGCCCGCATCATCTTCTCTTCGGCACTGAGTTGGTTGCGCATTCTGGCTTTGAGTTGTTGGCGGGTGGCGTGGTCGCGCAGCTGTAGCCGGTGCAGGCGTTCTTCCTCTTCTAGATAGACGCACACAACGCGGTGGACCAGTCGGTCGAAACGGTATTCGTAGGCAATGGCAGTCTCGAAGATGATGTATGGGGCTTGGTTGTGGGCTTGGACGAAGAGCTGGAAGTCCTGCCATACGCGCGGATGGATAAGGGCGTTGAGGCGGGCTAGCATGGCCGGGTCGGCAAAGACTATCTGGGCTATGGCGCGTTTGTCGGCAGTGCCGTCGGGCTGAAACACTCGGTTGCCGAAGAGGGCGAGAATCTGTTGTAGGAATGCGGGGTCGTCGTAATAACGGCCTGCCACTTGGTCGGCGACAAAGCAGGGGATGCCCAGCTGTTCGAATTGGTTGAGGACGGTGGTCTTGCCACAGCCTATGCCGCCGGTGAGGGCGACGAGGAGGGGGCTAGCGGATGATGACATACTGGATGGCTGAGGGTGAGATTTGCTTTACGCGGGTGCCGGCAGGAAACAGCGAGGCACGGACTGGGAGTGTTTGCGAGCTGGCACCCGGTGTGTAGTCCACGGCCAGATGCACCATGTCGGGTGTGATGCTGTCGTAGTCGGCGACGGGGACCCAAAGGGTGACATCGACGCGTTCGGGATGCAGTCGGATTTGCATTTGCTGGTCGGCGGAATGGAACCGTACGGGGACAGTGAATGTCTTTTCCACATAGCGGTCGATGGGTAGGAAAAGCCGCACGCTGTCGGTGGAGCTGCGCAGGCCGGGGTGGCGTTGCCAGACGGGGTCGAGGGCAAGGGTGATGTGGCAACTGTCGTTGAGTTGTGTGATATGGGCTGGGAGGGTGGCGAGTTCGGGTATCTGCTGCAGGAGGTTGGGGTCGCCATATAGCCAAACGGTGTCGGGTTCGATGACGGGTTGGCCCGACAGTCCGCATTGTTCGGCAAAGGAGAATTCGACATTGCGCAACTGCGGAGCGTATGCGCGTCCGCTTAGTTCGGCAAGGGTGAGGGTGAGGCTCTCGACGTTGCTTCTCACCCCGTGTGTGCCGTGGAAGGCGAATTGCTGCAAGAGGTCGTCAAACAGTGCGTCGCCTACCTTGAGGGTGGTGTCGGAAGTGGCGGTGAGGCGATATGGGTGTTTTTTGACGGCGTTGTAGCGGGCAATGGCAAGGAAGCAGTTGGACCTGATGGTGAGGGGGAGCAGGGTGTCGGCATGGGTGACGACATAGCGTGCGGTATCGTAGCCCGTCCATTCTACGCGCACCTGCAATGGGTAGTCGTCATGTTCGGACATCGTCACGGCCAGCCAAATGATGGCCGTGAAAACTAGAATGACCCAGAATGAACGATGCCGGAACATGTTTGAATGCGTGAATGTGTTAATGTGTTAATGTGTTAATGAGTTAGTCCTTGTCGCATCAAAGACTCACGAATTTACGAATTAACACATTGACGAATTAAAGAATTATTTCTTCGTCTCGGTCTGCTGTTGGGGGAGGGGTTGCACCATCGACTTTTCGACGGTGACGACCACGCCGTTGGATATTTCAACGTCGACGGTGTTCTCAGCCACCTCGTGTACCTTGCCGTAGATGCCGCCACTGAAGCTAACGCGGTCGCCTTTCTTAAGGCCTGCGCGGAACTCACGTTCTTTCTTTGCCTGTTTTTGTTGTGGACGTATCATCAGAAGCCACATTACCACGAAGATAAGGATAAGCCAGATGAGCATGCTGTTGCCGCCTCCTTGGGGCTGGTCGGCTTGAAGAAGAATAAATAAAGGTGTGTTCATGTTGTTGTTGGGTGTTGGTATGTATTGCGTTTTGTTGGTCAGTTTGCTATTTGCGCCACTATCTTGAGCACTTGCTTGGCCGGTTGGGCATTGGAGCTGACGGTCACCTCCTGATATTGCTGGCCCGTCTTGCCACGGGAGTTGAAGGTGACGGTGATATATCCGTCGCCGTTGGGCTTGATGCGGCCACGGGGATAGTCGGCCACGGTGCATCCGCAGGTGGCGGAGCATCCGCTGATTATCAGGTCGCGCTTGCCTTGGTTGACGAAGTGGAAGCTGTAGGAGATGCTCTCGCCTTGGCTGATACGCCCAAAGTCGTGTAGGTCGCAGTCGAATGTCATGGTAGGCATCGGCTCCGAGATGTCGTACCCGTCGGCACTATTGGGGTTGTGGATAAGGTCAACGTCGATACTACTGTTCTGACTGCCGTGGTTGCAGCCGCAGGCAAACAATGTCAAGAGCAGTAGGAGGGGTAGGGTGGTGAATCGAGAATTGTTCATGGTTTCGGATTCATTCGGTTGGATATTCGTGTTCGTCGAGGTCGGCAAGTAGGCTGGGGTCGATAAGCCCGCGACCGGTCTTGTTGATTCGGCCTGCCGAACGCAGTTCGATGATGAATTTGTCGATTATTCCGTTGATGAATAGGCGGCTGCGCTCGGTGCTGAATTCTTTCGACAACTCGATATATTCGTCAACGGTGACCCCTTCGGGTATGGAGGGGAACTCGGTGAGCTCGGCAACGGCCATGTTGAGCAGCAGCACGTCCATGAAGGCCACCCGGTCGAAGTCCCAGCCACGCAGGTTTTTGCGAATTAGGGCCTCCACTTCGTCGGTGTGGCGAAGGGTGACTAGGAGTAGGTGGTGGGCAAACTCAAAGGCATCAACATCCTTTTCGTAACGTTCGTCGTGCATCAGGGGGATGGGGCTTGCCTCGTCGAGGGTGCTGTCGAGTGCTTTGAGCATCATGAAGTTGTATTGGGCTATTTGGTCGAAGTCGTCCTCCCACAATAGGCTTTGCGACTGGATGAGGTCGCGTAGCGGTTCGAGGTTTACCAGATATTTGAATATCTTGAGGGCAAATTGCTGGTCGGCCTCGAAGGTCTGCTGTGTGGCAAGGTGGCTACGGTATTCGTCCATCTTCACGATGTCGAGATAGGCGTGGCGGAAGGCCTCGTCGTATTCCACCCGACCCCAGTTCACCTTGCTCTCCTCGATATGGAGCCACAGGTCGTAGTTGTCGGCCAATCGGTTGACGAAAAGGTTGTTTGCCAGTCGGCGGTTGGGGTTGCGCTCTTCTTCAGTGGGGAGGTATTTGTGCTGTGCCTCGTCCATTATTTGGCTGGCGGTTTCTACAAAGTGTACCAACGCGGCCACCTGTATGGTGCCCAGGTGGTTGAGACGATTGATATGGTGTTTGAAATTGCGTTCGGCAATGGTGATGTCCACAGGGTCTATCTGTGAGGCGTAGACGGCCTGCAGTACTTTTGAGCGGAGGAAATGACGAGAGAGCATCTTTATAATAAAAACTTATTTAATTCGTTAATACGTCAATTCGTTAATACGTTATTCCGTTAATCAAATAATTAACACATTCACACATTAGCGAATTCAGATTACGATGTTGATTATCTTGTTGGGTACGAATACGACGCGTTTGGGTTCCTTGCCGTCGAGCCATTTCTGTGCCAGGGCGTCGGCTTTGACGGCGGCAATGGCCTCCTCTTGGCTGATGCCGTTGGGCAGCTCCAGGGTGAGGCGCATCTTGCCGTTGAACGACACGGGGTAGGTGAAGGTGTCCTGCACCAGCATGGCGGGGTCGTAGTCGGGCCATTGCGCCACGCATACGCTACCGTCGTGTCCCAGCTGGTGATACAGCTCTTCGGCAATGTGGGGGGCAAAGGGTGCCAGCAGCACCACCAGCTTGTCCAGCACTTCATTGCTCACCTGCTTCATGCCGCCTAGGTCGTTGGTACAGATCATGAAGGTGGAAACGGAGGTGTTGAACGAGAACCGCTCGATGTCTTCGGTTATCTTCTTGATGGTCTGGTGCAGTATCTTCAGCTGTGGCTTGTCGGCGGGAGCGTCGGTGCGGCTGTCGAAGAGCTTGCAGAATTTCTTCAGGAAGCGGTGCACGCCCTCAATGCCGTTGGTGTCCCACGGCTTGGCCTGCTCCACGGGGCCAAGGAACATCTCGTAGAGCCTCAGCGTGTCGGCACCGTAGCGGGCCACCAGGTCGTCGGGGTTCTGCACGTTGTACATCGACTTCGACATCTTCTCCACCTCCCAGCCACAGACGTAGCGTCCTGCGGCAGCCTTATTATCGCCAGGCATTGCCTGGTCCTCAAGTTCGAAACGGGCGTTGGCAAACTCGGGCCGCCACTGGCGGAAACGCTCTATGTCAAGGATGTCGTTGTTCACTATGTTGATGTCGACATGGATGGGCACCGTCCGTTCCTCACGGCCGGGGATATTCTTGGAGACGAACAGGTTGTTGTCCTCCTTGCTGCGATAGACGAAGTTACTTCTACCCTGTATCATGCCTTGGTTGACCAGCTTTTGGAAGGGCTCCTGCTTCACGCTCATGCCTATGTCGTAGAGGAATTTGTTCCAGAAGCGGGCATAGATGAGGTGCCCAGTGCCATGCTCGGCGCCACCTACATAGAGGTCCACGTTCTGCCAATACTCCACGGCCTCGCGGCTGAAATAGGCCTCGTCGTTGTGGGGGTCCATATAGCGCAGGTAGTATCCGCTCGACCCTGCAAAACCCGGCATGGTGCTCAGTTCCAGGGGGAAGACGGTCTTGTTGTCAATCTTCGAGGTCTCCACCACGCAGCGGTTCTGCTCATCCCATGCCCACACTTCGGCGTGTCCCAGCGGGGGCTCGCCTGTGGCGGTGGGCTTGAAGTCTTTCACATCGGGCAGTAGCAGCGGCAGACACTCTTCGGGGATGGTGTAGGGTCGGTTATTCTTATAGTAGATGGGGAACGGCTCGCCCCAGTAGCGTTGGCGGCTGAAGATGGCGTCGCGCAGGCGGTAGTTCACCGTGCGGCTGCCGATGCCCATCTCCTCAATCTTGTCGATAACGGCTGCCATCGCCTCCTTCACCTTCATGCCGGTGATGAAGCCGCTGTTGACGCTGTAGCCTGTCTTGGCATCCATGCTCTCCTCCCACGTATCGGGGTCGGTAAGCTGGTGTGGGTCGAGGGCCACCACCTGACGGATAGGCAGGTTGAAATGGCGGGCAAAGGCAAAGTCGCGGCTGTCGTGTGCCGGCACTGCCATGATGGCACCCGTGCCATAGCCTGCCAGCACATAGTCGCTCACCCAGATGGGTATACGCTCGGCGGTGAGGGGGTTGATGGCAAAGGCACCGGTGAACACGCCGCTCACCTTCTTCACCTCTGCCTGACGCTCGCGCTCCGAACGGTTCTTAGCCCACGCCACATAGGCCTCCACCTCCGCGCGCTGTTCGGGGGTGGTGATGCGCTCTATCATTTCATGTTCGGGACAGAGCACCATAAACGTTACGCCGAAGATAGTATCAGGGCGAGTGGTGAATATCTCAAACGAAGTCTCCTCACGGGTCTCTATCTGCCCCATCAGTATCTCTTCGGGGCGTGTGGCCTCACTTTTGGCAAGGGGGAACCACACGGCAGCGCCCTCGCTGCGGCCTATCCAGTTGCGCTGTATCTCTTTGAGGCTGTCGGTCCATTCCACCTCGTTCAGTCCGTCCACCAACCGTTGGGCGTAGGCGGTGATGCGGAGGCTCCACTGGCGCATCAGCTTGCGTTCCACGGGGTAGCCGCCGCGCACGCTCAGGCCGTTCACCACCTCGTCGTTAGCAA
>CAZTVH010000140.1:0-6281 GCA_964616965.1 uncultured Bacteroidaceae bacterium
AGAGTATATCCCTGCTATCGAAAAGGGCTTCAAGGAGGCTATGCAGAACGGTGTGTTAGCCGGCTATCCGATGGACAGCATGAAGGTGACGGTCATCGACGGTTCGTTCCATCCGGTGGATAGCGACCAGCTGTCGTTTGAGGTGTGTGCCAAGATTGGTTTCAAGGCTGCGTGCCGCAAGGCGAACCCTGTGTTGCTGGAACCCATCATGAAGTTGGAGGTGCTGACCCCCGACGCCTATGTGGGCGATGTGACGGGCGACCTGAACCGCCGTCGCGGTATGTTGGAGAACATCGCCGCGAAGGTGGGTGTGCAGGCCATCCATGCCAAGGTGCCGCTGGAGCAGATGTTCGGCTATGTGACCGCGCTGCGTACCATTACGTCGGGCAGAGCCAACAGCACAATGGAGTTTTCGCACTATGCCGAGGTGAGCCGCGACCAGCAGGAGAACATCCTAAAGAGCAAATATAATAATTATTAATAAAATACATTAACCGTGAGTCAAAGAATTAGAATCAAATTGAAGTCTTACGACCACAATCTCGTCGACAAGTCGGCAGAGAAGATTGTGAAGACCGTTAAGATGACTGGTGCAGTGGTGAATGGTCCCATTCCGCTGCCGACCAACAAAAAGATTTTCACTGTCAACCGCTCGACCTTTGTGAACAAGAAGAGCCGCGAACAGTTCGAGTTGAGCTCGTACAAGCGTTTGATGGACATTGAAATCAACGACCGTGCCAAGACTATCGACGCATTGATGAAGCTGGAGCTGCCCAGTGGTGTCGAAGTGGAAATCAAAGTGTGAAATTAACCGTCAGCCAATGTGCGTAGCCGCCACAGAGAGGGCGGTGAGAATAAGCTGATTACTAACAAAAAAACAATCCAAAAAAGAAAATGTCAGGATTAATCGGAAGAAAAATTGGAATGACCAGTCTTTTTAATGCCGACGGAAAGCAGATTCCGTGCACTGTGATTGAAGCTGGTCCTTGTGTTGTGACACAAGTGAGAACCATCGAGAAGGATGGTTATGAGGCCATTCAGCTGGCTTTTGGCGACAAGAAAGAGAGCCGTACCAACAAGCCTATGAAGGGTCATTTTGCAAAGGCCAACACCACCCCCAAACGCTATCTTGCAGAGTTCAGCCGCTTTGAGGAGGGCCACAAGAAAAAGTATGGTGAAGTTTTGACAGTGGAAGTCTTCCAGGAAGGCGAATTTGTCGACGTGGTTGGAACCTCGAAAGGTAAGGGTTTCCAAGGCGTTGTGAAGAGACACGGTTTTGGCGGTGTCGGTGACTTGACTCACGGCCAGCACGACCGTCTGCGTGCCCCCGGTTCAATCGGTGCCAGCTCTTATCCTTCGCGTATCTTCAAGGGCATGCGCATGGCCGGCCAGACTGGCAACCACAAGGTGAAGATTCAGAACCTAGAGGTTGTCAAGATTATCCCTGAAAAGAATTTAATGTTAGTGAAAGGTTCTGTACCGGGACCCAAAGGATCAATAATAAAACTTGAAAGATGGAGTTAAAAGTCTATAACATCAACGGAAGCGAGACCGGTAGAACCATCAACGTGGACGATTCTATCTTCGCGATTGAGCCCAACCAGCACGCTATCTATCTGGATTGCAAACAATATTTGGCCGACAACCGTCAAGGAACTGCCAAGGCCAAGGAACGTAGCGAGAATGCACACAGTACCCGCAAGCTGAAACGCCAGAAGGGCACGGGCGGTGCACGTTCGGGCGATTTGAAGAGCCCCGTGTTTGTCGGTGGCGGTACCATCTTCGGACCCAAGCCCCGCGACTACCGTTTCAAGCTGAACATTAAGCTGAAGAGACTTGCCCGCCGTTCGGCTCTCAGTGAGAAGGTGGCTGGCAACGCGATGACCATTGTGGAGAACTTCTCGCTTGAGGCCCCCAAGACCAAAAAGATGATTGAGATTCTCAACAATCTTAAAATCGGCGATAAAAAATCGCTCATAGTTCTCGAAAGTCCAAATAATTTCGTATCTTTGTCTGCTCGAAACATCCAGGGCGTAAAGGTGGTAACGGTCGGCCAGTTAAATACTTACGACATTGTGAATGCTGCCAATATTGTCCTCTGTGAGGGTTCTTTGAGCGAAATTAACCGCGTTTTGGCAACGAAATAAAGAAGTTAAAAACAAGAATTAAGAAAGTTTAACAATGTATAATATCATAGTAAAACCTCTGATTAGCGAAAAGATGACGAGAATCACCGAGGCCGCAGCTTCTCCCAAGCTGACCCGTATTCAGCGCGACAAGAACAAGCCTGCCCCTAAGGTGTTGAATCGTTATGGTTTTGTTGTTGACAAGCGCGCCAATAAGATTGAAATCAAGAAGGCTGTGGAGAGTTTCTATGGTGTGAAGGTTCTTGACGTGAACACCATGAACTATTCGGGCAAAGTGAAGGCTCGCTATACCAAGGCTGGTTACTTGGTGGGTCGTACGAACGCTTTCAAGAAGGCCATTGTGACATTGGCTGAGGGCGACGAAATTGACTTCTACGCTAGCATTTAAAAAAGGTAGGGTACCAACGGTGTGGGACAGCCCCCATGCCGTTGGTATGACCAAAAGAGTAAATAACAAAAAATAATAGTCTAGTCCACTGATAAGAGACTGAAAAGAAAAAGAAAATGGCATTAAAGAAAATTAAACCGACAACCCCCGGCCAGCGTCATAAGATTGTTGTCACGAAGGACGACATCACTGCTACCAAGCCGGAAAAGAGTTTGGTGTGCGGCTACGGTAAGAGTGGTGGCCGTAACAATCAGGGTAAGATGACCATGCGCTATCTGGGCGGTGGTCATAAGCAGTTGTACCGCTTTGTCGATTTCAAGAGAGACAAGGACGGTATTCCCGCTGTTGTAAAGACTATCGAGTATGACCCCAACCGTACTTCGCGTATTGCCCTCGTGTTCTACGCAGATGGTGAGAAGCGTTATATCCTCTGCCCCCAGGGCTTGAAGGTGGGTCAGACCATCATGTCAGGTGCGGGTGTCGCTCCCGAGGTGGGAAACACGCTGACGCTTGCTGAGATTCCTTTCGGTACGCTGATTCACAATATCGAGCTTCGTCCTGGCCAGGGTGCCAAGATGGTTCGCAGTGCTGGTGCCTACGCCCAGCTGATGTCGCGTGACGGTAAGTATGCTATCATCAAGATGCCTAGTGGCGAGATGCGCATGGTGCTTCAGGCTTGCCGTGCCACTGTCGGTATCGTGTCCAACCCTGAGCACAACCTTGAGGTTGGCGGTAAGGCAGGTCGCAGCCGTTGGCTCGGCCGTCGTCCCCGTAACCGTGGTGTTGTGATGAACCCGGTCGACCACCCGATGGGCGGTGGTGAAGGTCGCCAGACTGGCGGACATCCTCGTAGCCGTAAGGGTATTCCTGCCAAGGGTTACAAGACTCGCTCACCGAAGAAACAGTCGAGCAAGTACATTATCGAAAGAAGAAAGAAGTAATCAATAAAAGAAGAAGAAAATGAGTCGTTCATTAAAGAAAGGTCCGTACATCTTCTATAAACTGGAGAAGAGAGTTATCGAGGCTCAGCAGAACAACAAGAAGGTTACTATCAAGACGTGGAGCCGCGCTTCTATGATTTCGCCCGACTTTGTGGGTCAGACCATAGCCGTGCATAATGGCAACAAGTTTATCCCTGTCTATGTGACAGAGAATATGGTTGGGCACAAGCTTGGAGAGTTTGCTCCCACCCGTATCTTCCGCGGTCATGCTGGATCAAAAGACAAAGGTAAGAAATAAATAAGTCCAAATAAAAGAAATAATAAGAAATGGGACGTAGAAAACGCGAAAGTGCAAATGCACATCAAGAAGCAAAAAAGACCCTCTACGTGGCTAAGTTGAGGAACAATCCTACTTCGCCCCGCAAGACCCGTCTCGTCGCCGACATGGTCCGTGGCGTTGACGTTGATAAGGCTCTGGGCATTCTGAAGTATTGTCCTAGAGAGTCGGCACCCAAGATGTATAAGCTTATTCTCAGTGCCGTTGCCAACTGGCAGGCGAAGAATGAGGGTGCACGTCTGGAAGACAGCCAACTCTATGTGAAACAGATTATGGTTGACGAAGGTCGCACCATGAAGCGTATGCGCACAGCCCCCCAAGGTCGTGGCTACAGAATCCGCAAGCGCAGCAACCACATCACCGTTATCCTCGGCAGCCGCGTCGAAGAGGCTCCTAAGGCTGAAGTTGAAACTAAATAGTTAATAAAAAAGAAGAAGTAAACAATGGGACAAAAAACTAACCCAATTGGAAATCGTTTAGGTATTATCCGCGGATGGGATTCTAACTGGTACGGTGGTCGTAAGTTTGAGCAGAAACTTGTTGAAGACGACAAAATCCGTAAATATCTCAATGCCCGTCTCGCAAAGGCCAGCATCTCTAAGATATACATTGAGAGAACGCTTAAGCTCCTCACTGTCACTATCAATACTGCTCGTCCGGGTCTGATTATCGGCAAGCAGGGTGCAGAGGTCGAGAAGTTGAAAGAGGAGTTGAAGAAGCTCACTGGCAAAGATGTTCAGATTAACATCTCCGAAGTGAAGCGTCCTGAGCTTGATGCCGTTTTGGTTGCCCAGAATATCGCCAAGCAGATTGAGGGACGTGTGCAGTATCGTCGTGCCATCAAGAATGCCATCGTTTCCACGATGCGTTCGGGTGCCGAGGGTATCAAGGTCTCTATTTCGGGCCGTATCGGCGGTGCCGAAATTGCCCGTAGCGAGCATTATAAGGAAGGCCGCACTCCGCTGCATACCCTTCGTGCTGATATTGATTACGCCCATGCCGAGGCTCATACCACCTATGGCCGCATTGGTGTGAAGGTGTATATCTGCCGTGGCGTTATTTACGGCAAGCGTGAACTGGTTCCGTCCACCGTTGGTGGTCAGCAGAAGGATCATCGCCCCGCTATGGGTGGTGAGCGTCGTGGTGGCAATGGCGCGCCCCGTCGCCGTTCGAGCAACAATAGAAATAACAACAGTAAATAATAGGTTAGTGGCTGAAGTGGTAGAAAAGACACAAGACGCTAAACACTAAACAATAAGAAAATGTTACAACCTAAGAAAACAAGATATAGAAAGCAGCAGAAGGGTAAAATTAAAGGCAATGCTTTCCGTGGTCACGAGTTGGCTTTCGGTACCTTTGGTATCAAATCCCTGGAAACCTGTTTTATTACAGGCCGTCAAATAGAGGCTGCACGTCAAGCTGTAACGCGTCACATGAAACGTGAAGGTCAGATTTGGATTCGCATTTTCCCGGACAAACCCATTACCAAGAAACCTAACGAGGTCCGTATGGGTAAGGGTAAGGGTGCTCCCGAGTACTTTGTCGCCCGCGTCATGCCCGGCACCATGCTCTTCGAGTGCGAAGGTGTCCCCATGGATGTCGCCAAAGAGGCTCTCCGCCTGGCCGCCCAGAAGCTCCCCATCTCGACCAAATTTGTGGTGAAAAGAGACTATATCGAAGAATAATTTGAAGCCCCTACAGTCATGAAGAATGAAATCGTTTTAAAAGAGCTCTCGACTGCTGAATTGAAGGAGAAACTCGATACCGAGCGCGCCAACTATCAGAAAATGATTCTGACCCACGCCGTCTCGCCTCTCGAGAACCCCAACAAAATTAAAGAAAGTAGAAAAAACATTGCCCGCTGCCTTACAGAGCTCCGCGTGCGTGAAATCGCCGACAAAAAGTAAGCATGGCAATTAAATCCAAGTGTTAAGATGGAAAGAAATTTAAGAAAAGAAAGAATCGGTGTTGTGGTCAGCAACAAGATGGAGAAATCCATCGTGATTCTTGTCGAGCGTAAGGTGAAACACCCCAAGTACGGCAAGTTCGTTAAGAAGTCCACCAAATTCATGGCCCACGACGAAAAGAACGAAGCCAATATCGGTGACACCGTCCGCATCATGGAGACTCGCCCCCTGAGCAAAAACAAATGCTGGCGTCTCGTCGAAATCGTTGAGAAGGCTAAATAGTACTACACTAACACCTATCAGAAAAACAAAAAGAAATGATACAGCAAGAAACCAGAATGACAGTTGCCGATAACAGCGGCGCCAAAAGCGCTCTGTGTATCCGCGTCCTGGGTGGCACCAAAAAACGCTATGCCTCTATCGGAGACACCATCGTGGTCGCCATTAAAGATGCCATTCCCTCCGGCAACGTAAAGAAGGGTAGCGTGTCCAAAGCAGTCGTGGTCCGCACCAAGAAAGAGATTCGTCGCAATGATGGTTCCTACATCCGCTTCGACGACA
>CAZTVH010000141.1:0-6253 GCA_964616965.1 uncultured Bacteroidaceae bacterium
AATCGGAAAGTGAGAAATATTATGTGGAAACTTTTGAACATCTGTTTGTTAGTCTCTTTGGTGGGGCTGACAAATGTCTGCTTTTCCCAGTCCGTTTCTCCCTTTTCGAAGGGTCAAAAACCGTTTTCCAACTCCTCTCCGTTGCCTTTTTCACCCGACTCCACGGTGGCCCAGCCCGATTCTTTGCAGAAAAAAATTGACACTTCCTTCACCGCCCCCTTGCCCGACAGCCTTGCCGCCTCCCAACCCGACTCGATTGCCGATTCCCTCGCCACCCTTGCCGACTCGCTGGCTTCGGCGATGCGTTTGATAGCCAATTCGCCCAACGCACTCACCAGCATCGTGCACTATCTGGCGGAAGACTCCATCTCCTTCGATGTCAACAAGCGCAAGGCACAGCTCTACAACAAGGGTTTGATTGATTACGAGAGTATGGAGTTGAAAGCCGATGAGATACGCGTCGATTTCAACACCCAGATGCTCTATGCCGTCCATCTCACCGACTCCAATGGCAAGCCCATCGGCAGACCCTTCTTCAAGGAAGGCGACGCAGAGTATGTGGCCGACACCATCGCTTTCAACTACAACACCAAGAAGGGCATCATCTCAGGTGTCATCACCCAGCAAGGCGAAGGCTTCTTGCATGGCTCACGCGTCAAGAAGATTAGCGACTCGGTCATGTACCTCAATGGCGGACAGTACACCACCTGCAACTATTCCCACCCCCATTTCGCCATCAACTTCAGCCACTCCAAACTTATCACTGGCGACAAGATTTTCACCGGCCCCGCCTATGTCACCATCGAAGATGTCCCCACGCCACTGGTGCTCCCCTTTGCCTTCTTCCCCATGAAAAAGGACCGCACTTCGGGTATTCTTATGCCCAACTATGGTTGGATGAACTACCGTGGCTACTACCTAAAGGACGGCGGCTACTACTGGCCTATCAACGACATGCTCGACCTTGCCCTCACGGGCGAGATATACACCAACCTCAGCTGGGCCGCCGAGGCCAAGAGCAACTACTATGTCCGCTACAAGTTCAAGGGCGACGTGGACATCCGCTACGGCATCACCAAGGAGGGCATACCTGGCGACAGCGCCACTTTCAATAAATTCAGCGACTTCAAACTGGTGTGGAAGCACGACCAAGATGCCAAGGCCAACCCCCGCAGCCGTTTCTCGGCCAACGTCAACCTCCAGAGCCGCAACTACAACAAGAACACCACCAACCGCAACGACTATTTCAACAGCACCACCACCTCCAGCATCTCCTACACAGCCCAGCTGGGGGGAGGCTTCAACTTGGCTGCCTCCTTGCGCGAGTCCTACAATGCCCAGACCGGCCTCATCAACCTCAAACTCCCCTCCCTCTCTCTCAGCTCCACCTCCTTCTATCCCCTTCGTCGCAAACAGGTGTCGGGTTCCTACCGTTGGTACGAGAACATCTCGCTCTCCTACACCTTCTCTGCCGACAACAACATCACTTCGCAGGACTCCGACCTCTTCAAGCTCACCACCCTCAACAAGATGCAGTACGGTGTGCAACACTCCGTCCCCCTGAGCTTTTCGCAGAAGGTGCTCAAATACTTCAACTGGACCAACTCAGTCAGCTACAGCGAGCGTTGGCACTGGAGCACCATCCGCAAATCTTTCGACACACTCACCAATAGGACTGTCATCGACACCGTCAGCGGTTTCCGTGCCAACCGCGACGTGAGCTTCACCTCCGCTCTCTCCACCCGCATCTATGGCATGTTCAACTTCAAGTACGGCCCCATCAAGGCCATCCGCCACGTCATCAACCCCTCCGTATCGTTCAACTACCACCCCGACTTCGGCAACCCCAAGCTCGGCTGGTGGCAGTCCTACACCGACAATACAGGCTACGTCCACCGCTATTCCATCTTCGAACAGAGCCTCTATGGCGGTCCCAGCGACGGACGTTCGGGCCGCGTCAGTTTCAGCATTGGCAACAACCTGGAGATGAAGGTCAAGGATGCCAAGGACACCGTGACGGGTATGCGCAAAATCACCCTGCTCGAAAACCTCAACTTCAACATGAGCTACGACCTCGCCAAAGACTCCCTGCGGTGGTCCGACCTCAGCGTCTCAGGGCGCACAACCCTCTTCAAAAATCTTGTGCTCAACTATTCAGGCACCTTTAGCCCCTACTATATCGACAGTGCCGGACGCAAACACGACCAGTTCATCTGGGATGTACAGCACAAGCTGTTGCAAAAGACCAATTCCACCTGGAGCACCCAAATATCCTACAGCATCAACAAAGAGACTTTCAAAGGCAACAAGGGCGACAAACTCGGTTCCCAGCCCAAGGGCGAACAGATTGTCCCCCCGGTCCTTCAAACCCCCTTCAACTACAACCCCGCCCTGATGATGGGCTCCTATGCCGACTTCTCCATGCCGTGGAACATCTCGCTCAACTACACCCTCAGCTATGTCAGCACCTATGTGGCGGCGCAATTCAACCTCAAGAAAGAGGTCATCCAGACCCTCAGCCTCTCAGGCAATGTCGACCTCACCCCCAACTGGCGAATTGCCGTCACCTCTGGTTACGACTTTGTCAACAAAGGCATTTCCTACACCTCCCTCGACATCTACCGCGACCTCCACTGCTGGGAGATGCGTTTCAACTGGGTGCCTTTCGGCTACTACAAGAGCTGGAACTTCCAAATCAACATCAAGGCCAGTAGCCTCAAAGATGTCAAATACACCAAACAGCAGTCCTACCAAGACAACCAAGGCTACTACACCTATTAATCCCTTCTATTCACCCATCCCCTCTATCCCTTCTATAAAAATGACCGACAAACTCTATTACTCTATCGGCGAAGTCGCTCGGATGTTGGAGGTCAACCCTTCCCTCTTGCGCTTTTGGGAAACCGAATTCCCCTCCATCCGCCCCCACAAAAACAACAAGGGCACCCGCTACTACACCCCCGACGACATAGCCCTCCTGCGCCACATCTACCACCTCACCCGCGACTGCGGCTACACCCTCGACGGTGTCAAAGAACAGCTCCGCCACAAGGACAACCTTGACGAGACCATGCAGGTGGCCCAAACCCTCGCCGAGGCCAAACAGTTCCTCCTAGAACTCAAAGCACAGTTGTAGTTCGTCCATGCGTCAGTTTTGCTTCTTGGAATAATTGACCATTCTTGCACTTTTTATTGAAAAAAGTACCTCATTTAAAATAAAATTCGTACCTTTGCAAAGTGAAGATATGGGATAATAATCTATTTTAATTATGGGAACTGATTAATGCATAATCTGTTATGAAGGGTAAAGTAAAGGAGACCCTGTTGTTTTGGCTTGCAATATTGGGTGGCATATCTGCTATTGTAAGTTTTTCTGTTGTTTTATTTCCCGACACCGATAAGGTCTTGATTGTCCTTATTGCTATTATCATTTTTCTCGTTGCGCTGTTGTTGTCTGTATGGTATTTTATCAATAAGAACATACAAAGGGAATTTGATAGGGAATATCTAAAACTTTCTTTTTTCACCAAATACGAATGCCTTGATAGCACCCATATTTCGTATGATGGCTATCGCCTGATTCAGTCTAAACGTGCCTTCTTACCAAGTATCAAATGGGCGTTTAAGTGGTCGGGCTCCAAACCGCCTGTTGTGAGTTCCTCTTTACAGAATTGTGACGGCCATATTATTAAAAGTTCGGCTATGGAGTATGACCATGTTGAATTAAAATTCAAGAAGGCTCTTTTTTATAACGAATCTGCCGTAGTCCATTTCCATGCCGACATGGACGATATCGACGGTACTGCCCTACCTTACCTTGACGTTAAAATTGAAGAGCCAATCAGCGTGGTAGACTTTCGTGTGATATTGGCATATAAAGACACTCATTTCGCCGAACAGGCAAAATTCAAGCGTAAACCTATCTCTAGCAGAGTTTCGTCAGACTATGAAGTGCTTGAAACAGTGAACTTCAATAGTTATTCTAAAAGTTACGAGTATGTCTTGACCAATCCAGAAGTCGGATACTTTTATCGTCTGGAATGGCAAAAATAATCCTCACAGCATATGCTGGAAGATTATTATCCGCTGGTCAAGCGTTTGTTATACGGTTAGGGTAGCCCTTACCCCAGCACCGCCTGCAGTTCCGCGTCGTTGCGGTAGGTCATCTGGCGGAAGAGGTTCTCTTCGTCTTTCTGTCGGGTGATGCGCACTTGGTCGTTCACATACTGGCAGATGGTCCTATAGCGTTGCAGCAGTTGCTGCCATTGCTCTTCGCCTAGTCGCTTGCACATCAGCAGGTCGCATAGCGTGTGGTAGGCGTGGCGGGGGCAGAGGCGTTCGTTGTAGTCTTTCCACCATTGGTTGTAACGCTCGTGTATCTCGTCCCAGGTGTTCACCTCGCCTTTCTCAATCTGGCCTATCAGTTCGTCGAGCAAGGCCTGCGGCACCAGCTGTCCGCCTAGGTTCACCCATTCGCGCTCGCGTTCGCCTTCGCCCAGCTGTCCGTCGGGCAGGGCGGTCTCTTCTCCGTTCTTGGTCAGGGTGCTCATGGCGTAGTACACCAGCATCTCCTCATAGGCCTTGTAGCCCTGCGCTGCCTTCAGCACCGTCACCTTGCGCTTGCCCTTCTCCATGCCGTAGGCCACCACCTCTATGGGCTCGGTCTTCTCGTCGGGATGCTGCGCCTTGCTCTGCAGGTAGGCCTGCTCGGTCCAGTATTTCAGCAGTTGGCGGCCGTTGATAATCTCCTCGGCGGTGTCGGGCGCGAAGGGGGTGAAGACGATGTGCTGCGCCTTCTTCACCCGTTTGTCGCGCTTGGCAAACTTGGTGATGTTGCGGTTCAGCGCATACATGTTGTACATCCACCAGTAGGCCGGCATCACCTCCAGGCGGTTCTTTGCCGCATTGTTGTTCACCAGCGCAAAGGGGAGCGTGATGCTCAACTCGGCGGGGTAGGCCCCCTTTGCCAGCAGGCAGTAGGAGGCGAAGCTCGACGAGTGCTTGAGGCTGGTGCACAGTCCCGGCCAGAAGCCGCGGCCCGCCACTATCTCGTTGTCGGCGGTGCGGCCGTTGTGGTTCGACCCTACGGTGCAGCCTGCCGCCAGGTTGCTCTGCCCCATCACCAGCGAGGCGATGAGGAACGAGTTGTTGTGGTGCTGCTCGTGGGCGGGGAAGATGATGTTGTTGCCCACCTCGCATCGCGCTATGGTCGAGTTGTCGCCCACCACCGTGTCGTTCAGGCGCACGCCGAACTCCAGATGCACATGCTCGCCCAACACAAAGCGCATCGCTATGCAGCCGTATTCGCAGATGCAGCCGTAGCCCACCACGCCGTCGGCCAGCACAATGCAGTCCTCGATACGGGTAGGGGTCTCCTTGTCAGAGAGAATGGCCACGTTGTGCACGGTCTGGGTGTTCTTGATGACGCAGTGGCTTCCCACGCGGCCATAGCAGCACTCTTCTGTGGCAAGCCGCTGGCGTGTCATCTCCTCCAGCCGCGCCACCATCTTGCCGTGGTCGCGGTACTTGGCCCACAGGTAGGCATCGCCGATGGTCATGCCGCTGAAAGGTAGTATCTTGCGTCCCTCGTTCTCGTTCATGGGGGCTATCCACGGATAGTCCTTTTTCAGGTCGGGAGCCGAGGCGGTCATCTCGCCGATGTTAAACAGCAGGCTCTCGTCGCCCACCGTGTAGCCACTGAGCATACGCACATGGTGTACCGCGCAATGGTCGCCCACCGTGGCATTGGCTATCATGCTGTTGTATATTCCTTCCGGCAGGTGCAGGTCGCCGTTGTGGATGCAGCCCTGTCCGATGGCCCCCAGGCATACGGTGCCCATAAACACATTGTTGTGGACAAATGTGGCGTCAAAGCCGTCGCCTACTCGCACTCCCGACCACTTCTCGGCGCGGTTGCCCTGTTGTTGTAACTGTTCGACCTCTTGGCTGGTCAATGCACGGAAAGAATTCGTTTTCATAATAAAGCAAGATTACAAATGATATATTGATTGAACTTTAAAAATGCAAAATTCGGAAAAAAAAATGACATATTCATTTTTTTTATTTCTACTGCAGGTCAAACGCATCAAATTTAACAAAACCCCTTCATGTCTACTGCCTGCCTCTCTCCGTTCCCTGCAAAAGATTTGATTTCCCGTTCTAGAAGGCGGAATACGTTTGCAAGCAGATAACCGTCGGCGATCGCGTGATTCAAACGTACAGTCACAGGCATGACAAGCCGGCCGTTTTCTTC
>CAZTVH010000142.1:0-6227 GCA_964616965.1 uncultured Bacteroidaceae bacterium
GTGTACGAACGGGACGGTGTGCGACACCGTAGCCGACAGCACGCTGCCCATCACCGATGTGGCTACTCAAAGCGAATGCCCCTTTGAAGATGTGGAGATTACTGTCACAGAATTCGACTCTGCCAAGCTTTTCGCTGACCAACATAACTATATTCGTTCCAAACGTGAACCCAACGCCACCGATACCGCCTATTTCCTCGAATGGCTTAAGAAAACGAATCAAGAATCACTCTTTGATATGGACGAGTGTAGCTGTTGTACTTTCGAGGGAACAGATTTCATTGAGATGGGGTTGGGCGACTATTGCTGTACACGCTTTCATGACGACACGACCATTATGCCCTTATGCAATATGAGACTAACCGCCGACGGATTTATTGCCGGCATATCAATCGAGTGGGGCGGTCTTGGCGATGAGCCAGCTTACATCTATTTCTACCCATGTGATTTGATGGGCAAGCCCGGACACCCCCTCATCTATCAAACCACGCCTAAATGGGCTCCAACGGGGAGAAAAGAGTTTTGGAACTCAGGTTGGTTCTTTGTGGAAGGATATGACAGAACGTCCGACAAATATGTATATCACAAGGTACGCCCTAAGAATGAACAAAAATAAAAATTTAAAAACTTCGAAAATTGAAAATTGAAAGTTGAAAAATAGAATGCGTTAACGTGTAAATGTGTTAACGTGTAAATCATTTGACTAACGAATTAACACATTAACGAATTAACGAATTCGACAAGTTTTAGTTTTTAGTTTTTACTTTTTACTTTATAAACCCCTTAAACCCTTTTTATCATATCAACATATCAACAATACAAATGGACAGAAGAGAATTTATCAAAAAATCAGCCATGGCAACTGCCGCCGGGGTGGTGATGGCATCGCCACTCGGCACCGTCATGGCCAAAGACTCAAACAATCAAGCAACCAATCATTCACACAATATGAAAGTACTTCTTATCAACGGCAGTCCCCGGCCGAACGGCAATACCAACCTCGCCCTCACCGAGGCTGCCCGCCAACTGGAGAAAAACGGCATCACCACGGAACTATTGCAGATTGGCCGACAAGCAATGCACGGCTGCGTGGCCTGTGGACATTGTAGCCAGACCAACCGCTGCGTGTTTGACGACGACCTTTGTAACCGCGCCATCGACCTTATGGCGCAAAGCGACGCTTTGATAGTCGGCTCGCCCACCTACTATGGCCAACCCAACGGCACGGTGCTCAGCCTCATACAGCGCATGAGCCATGCCGCCTCCAACGTGATGCAGAACAAGCCTGCCGCCGCCGTGGCCGTATGCCGCCGTGGCGGTGCCTCAGCCGTGTACCAGACCATGCTCATGCCCTTCGAGATGCAGAACATGCCCATCGTCACCTCGCAGTATTGGAACATCGTCTACGGACGCACCGAGGGCGAAGCCAAGCTCGATGCCGAAGGCTTGCAAACCATGCGCACCATGGCCGACAATATGGCATTCCTGCTGCAGCGCATCCACGCCGACGGCACCCCGCAATACCCCAAGCGTGAACCCCATCAGGCCACCTCGTTCATCAAATAGCCCCTCGTCCCCATGCCCCTGCCACGCATCGTAGCCCTTACGCTTGTTTCAGCCACATGGGTTGCCGCCCTGCTGCTCCTGCTGGCCGACAGCCCGTTGGGCAGGGTAGGGGCATGGCTGTTCTTTGCCGCCAAAGGCATCATCATTCTCCTCACCCTGCTGGCTCTGCTGCGTGACAGAAGGCTTGCGTGGCAGCTGTTCTGTAGCCGCTACCGCTTCGACACCGACCACCGTCACGCCTACACCCAGGCCGTCACACGTTTCACATGGGAGCTGCCGCAACTCTTTCTCGGCTACGCCATTGCCCAAGTGCGGGTGCTCTGCGGCAATGTCGACAGGGTGGACACCCTCGGCGGGGTCACCTATGTGACTTGCTGCCACCGCAAAGAGCACGCCTACACCGGCATGTCGCTGGGCTGCTATGTGCAGATGTGGCTGCCCGTGGAGATAAAGACCGACTTTGAGCATTACGCCCGCCGCTATGCAGGCCGTATGCTCCTGCACGAATACGGCCACACCCTCGACAGCCAACTGTGGGGCTGGCTCTACCTGCCCATAGTCGGGTTGCCCAGCCTCGTCAGCCAGTGGCTGGAACTGTTGGCCCCACAACGGCACCGCCACGACAACCTCTATGCCGAGCGTTGGGCCAACCGCCATGCCGCCAAACGTTTTGACAAAGACTAAGTCAATCGCCTCTTCTTCTGCAACATAAAATATCCATAATTACTCTTGACTAAGGAGTGACTTCCTCTCTACGACAGTGGTTTATCACTATTTCAACGGTAGTTTAACACTTTAAAAGTGTCGAAATAGTGTCGAAGTAGTGTTGATATGATGGAGGATTGTGCAAGGTGGTAGGAGAGTGGCTTGGGAGAAGTTTGAATGCAAAAAGCAACTTTTTTTGTATATGTCGCGCAAAAGTCGTATTTTTGTAGGCTGAATTATAAGATAAACTAATTAATAATTATAAAATAACAATATGATTAGCAACAATTTCACTCCGAGACACAACGGTGTCTCCAAGTCTGCTGACGAAGAGAAAATGCTGAAAGAAATCGGCGTTAGCTCGATGGACGAACTTATCGACAAGGCTGTTCCTGCCGCCATCCGCCTGAAAGAGCCGATGCCTATTGCCGACGGCATCAACGAGTATGAGTTTCTCAACCGTTGCCGCTCGCTGGCCAAGAAGAACAAGCAGTTCAAGTCCTTTATCGGCATGGGCTACTACGGCACTATCACGCCTGCCGTCATCCAGCGCAATGTGTTTGAGAACGCAGGCTGGTATACCGCCTACACTCCCTACCAGACCGAAATCAGCCAGGGCCGTCTGGAGGCCTTGATGACCTATCAGACCATGGTGGCCGACATGACCCACATGCCTATGGCCAACGCTTCGCTGCTCGACGAGGCCACCGCTGGCGGCGAGTGCATGCTGATGTTCTACGCCAGCCGCAGCCGTCAGGCTCAGAAGGACGGAGTGAACAAGCTGTTCGTAGACGAGGGCATACTGCCTCAGACGCTGGATGTGATACGCACCAATGCGGCTCCGCGCAACATAGAGATAGTCACCGGCAAGGTTGCTGACTTCACATTTGATGCCTCGCAGTACTTCGCCGTGGTGGTGCAGAACCCCAACCAGTTTGGCGAGGTGTGCGACTACACCGAGTTTAACGCCAAGTGCCACGAGAAGGGTATCTTCGTGGGTATGGCCACCGACCTGATGGCCTTGGCTATGGTAAAGACCCCCGGCGAGATGGGTGCCGACTGTGCCTTTGGTAGCAGCCAGCGTTTCGGCCTGCCGATGGGCTTCGGCGGTCCTCATGCTGGTTTCTTCGCCATCACCGAGACATTCAAGCGCGCCTTCCCCGGCCGTATCATCGGCTGGAGCGTCGACGTGAAGGGCAACCCCGCCCTGCGTATGGCATTGGGTATGCGCGAACAACACATCAAGCGCGACAAGGCTACCTCCAACATCTGCACCGCCTCGGCATTGCAGGCCATTATGAGTGGCTTCTACGCCGCTTGGCACGGTCCCGAAGGCATCCGCCGCATTGCTGGCAACATCCACGCCATTGCCACCGTGCTGGAGAAAGAGCTGATGAAGTATGGCTACAAGCAGCACAATCGCCACTTCTTCGACACGCTGGCACTGCAGTGCCCGGTGAAGACCGACGTGGTGAAGAAGGTGGCCCTTGAGCATGGCATCAACTTCCGCTATATCTGTGAGGAGTGCATCGGCATCAGCATCGACGAGACCACCTCGAAGGAGGATGTGAACGAGATTATCACCGTACTGGCCACTGCCGCCGGCAAGACTCCCGAACTGCTGCAGTGCAACGGTTGCTGCTGCTCCACCGCCTCGCTGCCCGGCGACCTAATGCGTCAGACACCATACCTGACCCACAGCGTGTTCTCGAAATTTCACAGGGAGACCGAGATGATTCGCTATATGAAGAAGCTGGAAGTGAAGGACCTCAGCCTCAACCGCGCCATGATACCGCTGGGTAGCTGCACCATGAAGCTGAACGCTGCTGCCGAGATGCTTCCACTGAGCTGGACGGGCTTTGGCGGTATCCATCCTTTCGCCCCCGCCGACCAAACCGAGGGTTGGAACGAGATGATTAACGAGATGGAAGACCTGCTGGCTATCGTCACTGGCTTTGCCGGCGTGAGCCTGCAGCCCAATTCGGGCGCAGCTGGCGAATACAGCGGCCTCACCGTCATCCGCAACTATCATATCGACCAAGGACAGGCCAACCGCAATGTGTGCCTCATTCCTGCCAGCGCCCACGGTACCAACCCCGCCAGCGCAGCCAAGGCAGGCATGACCGTGGTGGTTGTGAAGTGCAACGAGCGCGGCGATGTGGACATCGACGACCTGAAGGCAAAGGTGGAGCAGTACAAGGAGAACCTGGCCTGCATCATGATTACCTATCCTTCCACTCACGGTGCCTTCGAAGAGGGTATTCTAGAAATTATCGACATCATCCACAGTGCCGGTGCACTGGTCTATATGGACGGTGCCAACATGAACGCCCAGGTGGGGCTCACCAGCCCCGGCCACATGGGTGCCGACGTGTGCCACCTCAACCTGCACAAGACCTTCGCAGGTCCTCACGGTGGTGGCGGTGCCGGTGTCGGTCCTATCGCTGTCAGTGCCAAGCTGCTCGACTTCCTGCCTAAGCACAGCCAGGTGGAGGTGGGTGGCAAGAAGGGCAATGCCATGGCTGCCGCACCTTACGGCAATGCCCTGCTGTTCCCCATCACTTACGGCTACCTATTGATGCTGGGCGGCAACGGCTTGACCGAGGCCACGAAGCACGCCATCCTCAACGCCAATTATCTGCGTGCCCGCCTGCAGAAGTACTACAAGATTCTCTACACCAACAAGAACGGTATGTGCGGACATGAGATGATTGTCGACTTCAGCGAGTTCAGCCTCAAGGTGAGCGTGGGCGACATTGCCCGCCGCTTGGACGACTACGGCTTCCATGCCCCCACGGTGGCATTCCCCGTGCACAACACCCTTATGGTGGAGCCCACCGAGAGCGAACCCCTCAGCGAACTCGACCGTTTCTGCGACGCCTTGATTGCCATCCGTCAGGAGATTGACGACGTGATGACCGGCAAGTACGACGAGAAGAACAACCCCATCGCCAACGCACCGCACACTATGCAGGTGGTCTGCGCCGACGAGTGGAACTATCCCTACAGCCGTCAGGTGGCCGCCTTCCCGCTGCCGCATGGCGACAAGTACTGGCCGACCATCAGCAAGATTGACGACGCCTACGGCGACCGCAATCTCCAGCCCGTCTGGCCCGCCGAGGAATAATCGAAAGTAAAAACTAAAAGGCTATGACTATACACATACACCTTTTAGTTTTTACTTTTTACCTTTTAGTTTAATTCGCCATGGCAAAAAAGGAAATACAGGAAGAACCGTTGGAGAAACGGTTGTGGAAAGCCGCCGACAAACTGCGTAAGAACATCGACGCGGCAGAATACAAGCATGTAGTGCTGGGTTTGATATTCCTGCGCTATATCTCTGTAGAGTTTGAACGGCTCTATGACCAATTGGTTAAACAGAAGGACGAAGGTGCCGACCCCGAAGACCGTGAGGAATATGCCGCCGAGAATGTGTTCTATGTGCCGGAGAGTGCCCGTTGGAGCCACTTGGTGGCACAGGCGAAGAACCCGCAGATTGGCAAACTGATAGATGATGCGATGGATGCAATCGAGCGCTAAAACCGTTCCCTTAAAGGTGTTCTGCCCAAGGTCTTTGCACGTCCCAACCTTGACCCAACGTCCCTTGGGGAGTTGATAGACCTTATTGGCAACTCCACGTTACAGAACACCAGCACCCGCAGTGCCGACCTGCTGGGGCATGTGTTCGAGTATTTCCTGGGTGAGTTTGCCTTGGCCGAGGGCAAGAAGGGTGGGCAGTTCTACACACCGCGTAGCGTTGTGGAACTGCTGGTGACCATGCTGGAGCCGTACCGAGGGCGTGTGCTCGACCCATGCTGTGGTTCGGGCGGTATGTTTGTGCAAAGCGAGAAGTTTTTACGCGAGCATCAAGGGCGCATTGAGAATATCTCCATCTATGGACAGGAGAGCAACCAGACCACCTGGCGGCTGTGCAAGATGAACCTTGCCATCCGTGG
>CAZTVH010000143.1:0-6227 GCA_964616965.1 uncultured Bacteroidaceae bacterium
AGAATTGAATAACTCCACACCCCAGCAATGGATGTACTTTTGCATCAGAAAACAAGAACAAAAAGTTTTCAACAAATGATTATGAAATCAAGCAATTAAGGCAAAAATAAGTAGTTATTAACCATCAAAAATATCAAAAAATGAAGAAATTTTTCGTAATGTTTTTTGTGGCAGCATCGCTGCTCACGGTCTCCTGCACCAAGGAGAATGACCCCAACGCAATCACCGAAGCCAATCTCGTAGGCGAATGGGGATGGCCGAGCAACCATGAGATGAAAGGTAGTAAGATCATCCTCAATGCCGACCATACCGGCGGCGGCATGCCTATGAGCAAATTCAACTGGACGCTCGACGGCAACAAGTTTGTCGGCTTGTCGGTATATGGCGGCTATCGGCTGGAGATGACCATCAAATCTATCAATGGTGACAAGATGGAGGTGGAAGGCCAGCATCAGCTCATCGACAACGACGGCAATGTGATTCGCGTCGAGCACACAGCCACAGGGACGCTGGTGAAGACCGTCACCACGCACTCGCCCACGCTGACGACAGACCTCATGGTCGGAACTTGGAACTTTGATGCAGACGACCATCTTCTCAGATGGGACATGACGGTGAACAGCGACGGCACATGTGTTGACAATGGTTCCAATTGCACATGGACAATCAACGGCTCCGAGTTCAACTGGGTTCATGAGACCTTGAACGAATCATTTACAGCCGAGTCAATGACCTCGACTGCCATGAAAATCACGCTGCATGGGACTTATGTGACTTCCCACGGAAGTACGTATCACGGCACCCTCACGAAAAACCTCTAATAAATTGCATTGACCAACCTCCTCTACGGCGTGTAAAAGCTGCTGCAAATCAAGAATGACTAATTAAAAAGTTTTGTGTGTAATGTGTAGATTATCAACCAAATACCCCCATGCAGAAGTCCGGCAATTATTCGTTGTTAAATGAAAAAAAAGTTGTACTTTTGCATTCAAAAAATCAAAAATTAAACCCCATCTTATGAAAAAAGTATTCTTAATATTTGCAGTGATATTAATGCATGGCATGGCTCTACGGGCACAGCAGTGCGACACCGTTACCACGTTGCCGTGGTTTAACGACTTTGCCACCGACTACGACTGCTGGACGCAGGAGGGTGTGGGTGCCTGGACTGTGATGTACGACGGCGAGTATGTGGAAGTCCAAATCAATGCGTCGCCCAGCGGTAGTGCCCTGCTGGTGTCGCAGCCCATCACCCTGGCTTCCGACACCACCAATCTACGGCTCTATTGGAAAGAGCAACGTGGCAACAATTCCATGCTCCTTAATTTCAGGGTCAGTGTCTTGGTGTGTACTGCCGTCGTGTTCGACACAACGGACTGCGACACCGTCTACAGTGCGCTGGCCAGCACCTCCAGTGTTTTTGTGCAGCGCAGTGCCAATCTGGCATCCTATGCCGGGCAGACCGTGCGTCTGGCCTTCGCCGTGCACCTCACCGACATTGCCAACCGAAACCGAAATATGCACATCTCGGATGTGGCGGTGTATAGCGACCTTATGCCGATAGGTTCCCTGTCGGGTTCGAGCCATATAGGCGTGGGCGACACGGCGGCCTTTGCCGTCAGCCTGACGCAGGGCGACACAGCAGGCCTTGCCTACACGTGGCACAGCACGCTCCTCGACACCACCTTTTCGACTTCCAATGCCCAGATTTCGGTCGTCTACCCCCTTCCGGGCATCGACACCGTTACCGCCACTGTCAGCAACGCCTATGGTAGCGGTATCTATCATACGACAGTCAACGTCATTGAGTGCGACACCGTCGACTCACTCCCGTGGAACTAACCTTTCGCCTGGTATGGTTCCTACAATCTTTGTTGGGTGGTGAACGGCTTTGTCCATAACAATCCTGGTCAATGGTTTGGTATTACCGATGAAGATGGCCAGCGCGTGGATTTTACCGACTACCTGCAGTGCAATGGCGGTGCGGGGAGCTATCTTGTCACCCCCGCCATCCATGTGCCTGCTGATGCGCAGGACGTGGTGTTCATGCTGCGCTGCTCGAATATTAGCACCAGCCCGTTGCGGGTGCTGGTGTCGCCCACGGCTGCTACCGACACGGCCTTCTTCACCGACACGTTGGCACTGCTGACCACTTCGCACAACTACAGGCTCGTCAAGCTGAGACTGGCATCCTATGCCGGGCAGACCGTCCGCATAGCCATCATACACAGCAACCGTTCCGCGTTGCGCGTACTCAATGCCGGCGTGGACTATGACACCCTGCCCCGAATAGCCTCGGTGACGCTGCCCGCCCGGATTCCGACCGACTCGGCAACACTCTGCACCGCCTCGTTGCGCTATGGCTCCACCACAGGGCTGAACTATGCGTGGCATTCTGCCGCAGGCGGCACCATCGCCACCAACGTCTTGGGCGACAGTGCTTGGGTGACATACGCCTTTGGCGACATGACGGACACCCTCACTGTGATTGCCACCAACCGCTATGGCTCCGACACCATGAGCAGGACGCTCCGCGTCGTCGACTGCACACCCGACACTGCCCTGCCGTGGAGCGACAGTTTCGCCGACGGTCTTTTATGCTGGCAGCAGCCAGTTGGCAGCAACTGGGTTACCCTGAGTTCTAATGTAAGCACCACCCTTCTCAACAAGGGGCCTGTGCTGTGCTCGACTATCAACCATGATTCGGTGTATGACATGATTGTCAGTAAGCCCATCACCATTGCGGGGACGCTTGCCGACAGTATCAAGCTGTTGTGGAATGCAGCAAGCAGTGCTGCCACGTTCCCCCACAGCTACTGCGTGATGGTCACCACTGGCAACCCCTCGGAAAGCACTTGCAGCTATGACACCCTCTTCCGTGCCGACTCCCTGGTCTTTGGCAACACCTCGTGGAGGACTCAGCGGGTGGACCTCTCGGCCTACTTGGGGCAGACGGTGCGTGTGGCATTCTACAGCCATCCTCGGCAATTCCCGCCCAGTGGCACTTATGCAGACTTTTACATTGACGACGTGGAGATACGCTCCACTGCCGCACCCAGGGTCGCAGTATCGGGACCCGTCGGGGTCGACAGCCACTATCCGGCCACCTACACCGCCAACCTCTCCGAAGGCACGCTTGGCGGACTCACCTACACATGGCATTCCATGCTGATGGACACCACCTATACCGACTCCTCTGCCTCCTCCAGCCTCTCGTCTTTCAATTTGGTGTATACCTTAGGTGGTGTGGATACCTTGACTGTCGTCGCCTCAAATGCCTTTGGCTGTGACACCGCCACCCTTGTGGTGACAGTTAACGACTGCCCGCTCGTCCATTTGCCTTGGCTTGAGAATTTCAGCGGAGTCACCGCAGCAGCGTGGCACGCCAACGGCAATATTCCCGATTGCTGGCATCGCCATTGGAACGGCAGCAGCAACAATGCCCCGCATGTCGTCAATTATCCTATCCCCTACACGCAGAACACCGCCTTGGTGCTGATGGCCGGCACCGGCGACGGATGGGACAGTGTAGCTGTCGTCGAAAGCCCCTGCTTTGCAGACCCAATCGAGGGTAAACTCCTGTCGTTCTATTACAAGTACGAGAATGATGCCTACGGCACCCTCAGCGTAGGCTATCTGCAGGGGGACACCTTCGTCGCCGTCACCAACGTGGCACCCCAGTCGGAAGGATTGGTCGTGTTGATGCAGTTGGACAGTTTCCCACCTGATGTACACCGCTTTGCCCTGCAATGGAAGAGGAGCGGCTCATGGTACAGCGTTACCATAGACAGCATCCAGGTGCTGGCCCCCGAATCGGTGCCCACTGTCCATATCGACGCTCCGACAACCGTCATGGCGTTCGACAGCGCACTGTTAAGAGCCTATCTAACCAATGGTGATACGGCAGGAGTTGCCTATACATGGCGTTCCTCTATGGTGGCAGCAGGCTGTGCCATCCTGACCGCTACCGGCGACACGGCATCGGTCGTTTATTCCGCTGTGGGCAGCGACACCATCAGTGTCGTCGCCACCAACGCCTACGGCTCCGACACAGCATGGCATACAATACAGGTTGTCGGTTCGCCCACGGGAGCCATCAGCGGCCCCGCCGTCTCCTATACTGACGATACCACCGTGTACACGGCCCGTTTGGTCTCCGGGCTCGACAGCATCCTAGCCTTCGGCTGGCACTCCACTATGGTCGCCGTCGGCAGTGCCGCGATGGTGGCAGCGGGCGACACGCTGCGCATCGTGTACTATTCGGGCGGCACCGACACCCTTACCCTCACCACTACCAATGTGGTGGGCAGCAGTGTTGCCACCCGTGTGATCAACGTCACCGAATGCCATATCTCCAGCTTCCCGTGGACGGAGGGCTTTGAGAACGGCCTGGGCGACTGCTGGAGCACATGGTGCAACAACACTGGCAGGGCAATGTACAGCTGGTTTGTAGCAGGCTATAGTCACGAATCTCATAGTGGCAGCCGTCACATATCTTCTGCCAACCTCACTGGCGCAATTGACACTACGCAGGATTGGCTGATGATGCCGCCTATTGATGTGCCTTCGACTATCAGTTTGAATCTTTATTTTTATGTTTGCTTCAGGGGCAACCTCTATCATGATTGTCCCGGCCTGACTATCGTGGCCTCAACACAGGGTCGTGGCAATCGTGCATTCTTCACCGACACACTCTATTTCGAACAAAACCATACTGGCGATATCCGTACTTCCGACTATGTGCTGCGCAGTGTGTCGTTGGAAGCCTATATGGGCCAGACCGTGTGGATTGCCTTTGTGCACGGGAATAAGGCTATCAATCTCGCACTTGACGACATCAGCATCGTCAATGGTGCCGAATGGCGTACGGTTACCGTGTTCAGTGCCGACACGGCTTTGGGCACAGTTACAGGTGGAGGTATCTATCACGACAGCAGTTGGGTAACCATTGCGGCACAGCCAATAGAACCGTCGGCCGATGGACGTTATGCCCGGTTCGTCGGTTGGAGTGATGGCGACAGCAACAACCCACGTATGGTATTCGTAGTCAGCGACACCACTTTCACCGCCTTCTTCGAAGAGAGGCAATATCAGATTGAGGTCGTTGCCAACGATAGCACACGCGGCAGCGTGGCAGGCGGCGGACTCTACTACTTTGGCGACACCGTCACCCTTACCGCCACGCCATACGAAGGCTATCGTTTTGTTGGGTGGAGCGACGGCGATACCTCCAATCCGCGCACCGTGATCGTGACGGGCGATGCCATCTACACAGCCCTGTTTGAGCCCGTCATGGGCATAGACGGAATAGGGGACGCTCCATACAAAGTGTATGTACGTCAAGGCCGTGTAATAGTGGATGGCGTGGAAAACGAGCGTGTGCAAGTATTCGACCTCATGGGTCGTCGTCACTCTGCGGAAGAAAGCCTGCCTCGCGGTGTCTACCTAGTCCGCATCGGCAACACATTTGCAAAAAGGGTGGTGGTTTTGTAATTGAAAATTGAAAGTCGAAAGTTGAAAAATTGCATCTCGTGGTAACGGACAATAACCCGTTGCGAGCAAAGCAATTTTTCAACTTTTTTCTATCGTTCCCACGTCGGTTTCGCCACTATGAAGCCTTGCAGGGTAGTGAGAAAGTTCCTCGAATCGTTTACATATATCCGTTACTTATTCTATATTTATTCTATCGTTATTCTATTTATAATAGTATAACTAAGGTATAAATAAGGTATAACTATAGGATAAATGTAAAAGGAACGGTGGAGTTATGAGGAAATAGAGGTGTGGGTAGGGTGGGTTTGGGGGGAGATGAAAGAGCTTTCTGTATATGTGGAGGAAAAGTTGTATCTTTGCAACGTGAATAAGAGGTTGCTTTACGAGATTTCGATTATCAGACCGCTGATTATCTTTCTGTTGGTGGTGTATCACTCGCTGTGTGTTTTCACCGGAGGGTGGGTGCCGCCGCAGGGGGTGCCGTCGAACGAGGTGTATTGGTGGCTGGGGCATCTGATTAGCGGCTTCCGCATCGAGACGATTGCCTTTGTGGGAGGTTATGTGTTTTGCTATCAGTGTGTGGAGCTGGGGCGAAGGCAGGGTTTCGTGGGCTTTGTGTGGAAGAAGTTCAAGCGGCTGATTATTCCTTGCTTTGTATTCGGCATAGCCTATTATCTGCTGTTTAGGTTTAATGCGGCACGCTTCACGTGGCGAGTGGCGTTCTGGCGGGTGGC
>CAZTVH010000144.1:0-6211 GCA_964616965.1 uncultured Bacteroidaceae bacterium
CCACCTTCCCGCTCTGCATCTGGGTGGCAGCCAAAATCTACCGCGGTGCCATCCTTCGCTACGGACAGAAAGCCACCTGGCGCGACGTTTTCCATATTGTCAAATCGTAGGGGCTACTCCCGTGTATTTCCGTATAAAAACAACTATTATACCTAGTGAAACGACTTCTGACTTTTAGTATTTGCCTTTTGGCATTTGCCATGTTACAGGCTCAGACCGACCGCCGCCTATGGTCGCAAGGTCCTCTCACTTGGAACGACTTCACCATCATGCCCGCCTCTTCCGGCCAACGCTCCTACTTGCAATACGGCATTGGCTACAACCCCGTGCGCGACACCCTCGACGGTGTCCGCCGCTGCTATTATCGTGCCGAATCGTGGATGCAGCCCAGCAGCTCGTGGGTGACAGCAAACCATCGCGACAGCAATACACTGCGCTTCAACCAAATCATCTTCGACATGCTTGAGGTGGAACGTCGTCAGCTGCAACAATCCATCAATGCTAACACCAATGAAATAGCCTATGGTGAGATACTTCGCGCTGCCAGCTCCAGCTTGAGCTCCCGCATCGAAAGTTTCAGCCTTCTGTCGCAGGACGGTGCCGACACCGCCGTCCTCTCCGCCTTCGAGCGGCAGGTGGCCGCCGAGCTCGCCCAATACCCCGCCGACTATCACCCTCGCTACACGGCCCGTCCCTTTGGCTATGGATTGTATATCGGCATCGGAGCCACTGGCTCCACAGGCCCGATGGGCAAGGCCTTCGCGCCGGGTGCCGGCCTCAATTTCGGCTTCGACTTCTCGTACAACCGTCACCTCCTTATCCTCGACGGCACTCTTGGGCTCTGCAAGGCACGCCAAACCTTCTCCCTTGCTGACCCCGACGGCACTGTGAATACCTTCCCCGAAGGCAAACTCGGCGGCCTCCTCACCATCAACCTAGGCTATGGCTACACCCTTGTCGACAACCTGCGCTGGCAGCTGTCGCCCTTCGTCGCCCTCGGCATCCGCGAGTTCAGCTACAGCGGCCAGGACCAGAACAGCAGCTTCGCCTATGCCCGTCCCGAGCCGGTCGTCGGCCTCCAGTTCCGTCACCACTTTTGGCAACAACACGCCTTCCCCGAATACGGCTTCTTGGCAGGTGGTGGAAGGGTTTCCGAGTTAAGCCGAGTCTCCCTCCAAGGTCGCCTGTTGCTCGCCTACTCCTCGTTCCCCGACCTCCAAGGCAGCCCGACAGGCCTCAGCCTTCAGGCACAAGTGGCCCTGTCGCTCAACGGACGTTTGTTCAACGTCGATTAGGCAGAGGGTGCTACCGGATGTGTTGATACGTTGATGTGTGGTGCGAAAGGATTAACATGTAATTACAATATTCGATTTACTGGTTATAACTGGCTGAGAGGTCGGCTGCTGGGTTGTTTCCAGCAAGGGTTTGGCAGAAATGTTTTTGCCAAAAAAGTTTTTATATAAAAAAAAAGTCGTATCTTTACAGCCAGAAAAAAATGAAAAGTAAACGTTGGATATTAAAAGAAGGATATGACAAAGAGCTAGTTAGAAAACTTTCGGAGGAGATAGGAGTTGATGAAATTATTGCTACGTTGTTGGTTGAACGTGGCATTTCGACCTTTGAAGAGGCACGATGTTTCTTCCGGCCTAGTCTAGATCAGTTGCATGATCCTTTTACGATGAAGGATATGGATCGAGCTATTGCCCGCATCAACGAGGCGGTGCGACGGCGCGAGCGAATCCTTGTGTATGGCGACTACGACGTGGACGGAACGTCGGCCGTAGCGTTGGTGTATTCTTATTTGCAGACGTTCCACCATAATCTCGACTTCTACATCCCCGACCGCGACAGCGAGGGCTACGGCATCTCGTTTCAGGGCATCGACTATGCCAAGGAGACGGGAGTGAAGTTGATTATCGCCCTCGACTGTGGCATCAAGGCGATGGAGCAGGTGACGTATGCCAAGAACCTCGGCATTGACTTCATCATCGGCGACCACCATCTGCCCGACGGGGAAAACATTCCTGAGGCCGTGGCGGTGCTTGACCCCAAACGGGTCGACTGCCCATACCCATACAAGGAGTTGTCGGGTTGCGGTATTGGCTTCAAGATAGTGGAGGCACATCAGGAGCAGAGGCTAGGGGTGAGGCTGTGCGACCCAGCAGACCAACTGGACGAAGCGCGTCGCGAGAAACGCGAACGACTCAAGTTGACGTTGCTGAAATATCTCGACTTGGTGGCGGTGAGCATAGCGTCGGATATAGTACCCATCATGGGCGAGAACCGCGTGTTGGCGGCCTACGGGCTGAAGGTGATTAACACCCATCCTCGTCCGGGTATCGAGGCGATACTGACCTACGGACATATAGAGCGACGCTCGGAGGAAGAGTTGCGCAGCAATCCAGAGGATAAGTCGTACTTTCGCAAAGAACTTAATATCTCTGATTTGGTATTTCTGGTCGGGCCACGCATCAATGCGGCAGGACGCATACGGAGTGCGTTCGACTCAGTGCGCCTGCTGTTGAGCGACAACCCGTCGCAGGCAGGGATGCTGGCGGAGGAGATAAACCGATATAACACGGAGCGTAAAGACTTGGACAGTGCCGCCACGGAGGAGGCAAAGCGACGCATTGAGAACAATCCTGAACTGAAGGGGAAGAAGTGCATCGTGCTGTTTGACAAGGATTGGCACAAGGGAGTGGTGGGCATTGTGGCATCGCGGCTGGTGGAGGCCTACTATAAGCCTACGATTATTTTCACCCAGTCGGCGGATAACCTTATCACGGGTTCGGCGCGTAGCATCAAGGAGTTTGACGTGCATACTGCGCTGGAGCAGTGTGGCGACCTGTTGGAACATTTCGGTGGACACAAGTGTGCGGCGGGCGTGAGCGTGAAGCCTGAGAATTTTGAAGCGTTTAAGGTTCGGTTTGAACAGGTGGTGGAACAAAATTTGGCGACGGACAGCATGGTGCCAGAGATTGAGATTGATGCCGAGCTGGACTTTGGCAAGCATATTACCCCCAAGTTCTTGCGAATATTAAAACAGTTCAGCCCCTTTGGACCTGAGAATAATGTGCCAGTGTTTGTGTCGCACGATTTGGTGGACACGGGCTATCCTCGCATAGTGGGCTCAAACCACCTCAAGTTTAGTGCCACCTCCATCACATCGCGGTCGGGTTTCTATCCTGCCATCGGGTTCCAATTGGGCCAGTACTACCCCCGTGTGAAGAGAGGCGATCCCTTTACCATCTGCTATACACTGGAAGAGAACTATTGGAACGGACGCACCGAGATACAGCTCAACGTGAAGGATATGCAGTTTGACGATTGAGAATGGAAGTAGGGCTTACGCGAAATGTATTAACACATCAACGTAAAGACATAATGATAAAGCATCCGATAAGGTTAAGACATTGGAATCTGAAAGATGCCAATGCCTTGAAGTGGCTGACCAGCCATGCTGATTATCGCTATGTGGACGACATGCTGCCCCAATGTATGGAAGCATGGCAGGCAGAAAAGATAGTGAAGGATTTTGTGGACCGAACTCTTTGGGGTGAGGAGCTGCATCTGGCAGTGGAGTGTGACGATAGGGTGGTGGGAGCCGTCGGAGTAACGCGAAAGGGCGACAACTATAGGCAGGACGGAGTATTGCGCTGTATGTTACTGCCTGAGGCATGTGGACGAGGTATCGGCACCGAAGTGATTAGGAGAGTGGTGCAACAGACCCTTGGAAAAGGACTCTACAGAAGACTGACGGCACGGGTGTTTATCCCCAATGTGATGGCAGCAAGGGCACTGGAACGAAATGGCTTTGTGCGTGAGGGTGTAATGAGACGTTCTGCTAAACGAGGAGGCTTGGTATATGACGAGTTTGTGTATGGACTAATGTGGTGCGACTGAAGCAATAGGTAATGACGATAGATCTGGCAACATGGCACGAGTGGGATGCGGCGAACTACGCACGCATGCTTCGCCATGTCGACTTCCGTTATTTGGAAGACACCTATCTCCAATATCGGGATGAAACTTTGGCGAAGACACACTTATGTAGTGTACTGCGTGACGAGAGGGAGCGTGGTGACCTATACCGCGCCGTGATGGTGGAGGGCGAACTGGTAGGCGAGGTACAGGTAGTTTCGCAGGAAGGAGTGCATAGTATAGATGCTTGTCTGGGCTGCCTCTTGATGGAGGAGTACACGGGACGTGGTGTGGGGTATGAGGCGAGTAGGCAGATTATCGGCATGGCATTTGCAAAGAATGCCTACCAGCGTATCTCTGCCAATGTGTATGCCCCCAACAAGGCATCGATAGGCATGTTGGAGAAGCTGGGGTTCACCCGCGAGGTGACACTGCGGCACGGGGTGTACAAAGATGGTCACGCCTACGATGTGCACCGCTACGGGCTGCTGCGCGAGGAGGTGAGGTTTTAAGCTAAGAAGTAGAAACTAGAATAGATTGAAAAGTGTATGGGCTTGCCCCCGTGTACCCATACGAATTATATGAGGTCGTACATGGGGGGGTAGTGGGCGAGGGGAAGTTTGCCTCCCCGTCTGGTAGATATGTAAATGTGTGAATTATGACTAACGAATTAACGAATTCAATGAATGACCACAAACTTTTTTCGCTGCTGTTGTTGCTATCGATGGCAGGCTTGTGTCGTGTCAGGGTGCTGAGGGCAGGGGAGAGGATGTCGTGGATTCGGCCTCTATGGTTGCTGACCTTCCCGTTGAGGATGGCTGTACGGCTGTAACGGAATTTATGATGTTCCTGCATAATTTTTGCACGGACAGAGTGTATCAGCTGACGCATGTCAAGTTCCCAGCGGGGATGCTGACATACCCGTTGAATGACTCGGTACCCTATACCGTGGAGTATTGGCGCATTCTCACACTCAAGGATTTTGTGATTTCTCGTGACTCGGGTGATTTTGGATTTGGAATAGAACCTTATATGACGGGTGGTTTTGAATGGAAGGATGATGAACATGTTCTTTTCACCAGTCAAGTCACTCCCGCCAACCTATACTTGATGGTGGAGTTTGAGAAACAGGAAGGTTTATGGCGCGTGGTCAAAGCGGATTACCACAACAGTGATGCAGTGACGGTTGAGGACTGTATCGAAATGGCGAATTACTACAAAGAGGATTTCGCCAAGCAGGATGCAGACGATTTTGTCCCCTGTCTGTGCGAAGGCACTCCCGGCCGTTATCCCCAAGCCTCCGAGCGTAAGTTGGAGATTAAAGACCTGAAGGGGCTGCATCGCAAAGACGTGACTATTGTACGCAACGAAATATTAGCTCGGCATGGTTACGATTTCCACGACAACCAAGAGATGTTGGAATACTTTCTCCAACAGCCTTGGTATATGCCTTTGTTCCTGAATGTTGATAAAGAACTAACCCCACTGGAGAAGTCCAATATCAAGTTTGTCAAAGAATTTGAAAAATAGAACCCTAAAGCCGCTCCTTAGTTGAGGGGTGGACTATAATTTATCAGTAACACTTAATACACAACAGTTATGGCTGACGACAAAAAAATCATTTTCTCAATGGTAGGCGTAGGAAAGCTTATCCCTCCGAGCCGCCAGATATTAAAGGACATATACCTATCTTTCTTTTATGGTGCAAAGATAGGCATTATCGGTTTGAATGGCTCTGGCAAATCGAGCCTGCTGAAGATTATCGCCGGGGTAGACAAAGACTATCAAGGCGAGGTGGTCTTTGCCCCAGGCTATAGCGTGGGCTATCTGGAACAGGAGCCTAAATTGGACGACACCAAGACGGTGAAAGAGGTGGTGCAAGAGGCTGTGCAACCTATCGTGGATGCCCTCAGGGAGTACGACGAGGTGAACAACGCTTTTGGCGAACCTGATGCAGACTTTGACAAACTCTGCGAGCGGCAAGGCGAGTTGACCGAGCTACTCGACCAATACGATGCGTGGAACCTTGACAGCCGCCTGGAGCGTGCCATGGATGCCCTGCGTTGTCCCGACGAGGACGAGCCGGTGAAGAACCTCAGTGGTGGCGAACGTCGACGGGTGGCTCTTTGCCGACTGCTACTACAGGAGCCGGACATCCTACTGCTGGACGAGCCTACAAACCACTTGGATGCCGAGAGCATCGACTGGCTGGAGCAGCATCTGCGCCAGTATAAGGGTACCGTTATTGCCGTAACCCACGACCGCTATTTCCTCGACAATGTGGCAGGCT
>CAZTVH010000145.1:0-6187 GCA_964616965.1 uncultured Bacteroidaceae bacterium
GTTATTGTTAAACCTTACTATCTCGTATTCACCGACGATCTGCCCAAGGTAGAGCATCTGACGGTGGGGGTGCAGCCGACGGGGATGCCGTAGACGATGCGACTTGAACCAGAGAGAGAAACCTGCAGGTTTTCGCACACCTGGAACTCTGCATCGCTGCTGCCGCTCATCTCCCCTCCCACATTGCGGCATTCCATCTCAGGAGCCAGGAAGTCGCTCGAACCCGAAAGGTCTAAATCCAGATAGTTGAGACAGCTGCCTGTAACCTTGACTGTAGAAGAACCACTGGCATCCACATCGATATTGTCGGCATCAATAGAACCCTCTATATCCGATGCACCAGAGAGGTCTATGGAGACCTCTGGCCCTTGAATTGCCCCCCCGAAATAAGAGGAGCCCGATAAGTCCAGCTCCACCTTGTTGGTTGCCTGCACTGTCCCATAGAAGTCTGAGGCACCCGATAGTTCTACATCTATCTCTCTGCCCGTCAGGTCACCCCTAAAGGTAGCGGCACCCGATAGTTCCACCTCTCTAATACTTGCGTCAGCGGGTAACACCACCTTGGCATCGCGGTTGTGCAACGAAAGATTCCAACGGTACCTAATCTTCAAGGCACCATCTTTCACATAGATATCAACATATTTTTGCATATCTTCTGAAGCTGTCACCTCTATCTTAGTGGCCGTTTCACTCAACGTCACATCGAAAGCTCCTTCGACATCCAGTTTGTAGTAATTACCCGTGACGGGATAGTTGAAAGTGACTTTTTGCATATCTTTCTCGCATGCCACAAACAGCATACTCAATGCAAATAACATTAAACCAGTTTTTTTCATAGTTATTTAATATTTAGATTGAAAGTGCAAAGATACAAATAAAAAGGCAATAATACAAATAAAAAGGCATAATATGGGAAAAACTTCGTACCTTTGCACTCCAATTCTATGGCTAAAAAACAGAAATACTACGTTGTGTGGCAGGGCAATAAGTCTGGCATCTACGACAATTGGGCCGACTGCCAGAAGCAGGTCATCGGTGTGACGGGTGCCCAATACAAGTCGTTCGACAGCCTCGAAGCAGCCCAACGTGCCTTCCAACGCCCCTACGACGAGGTGAAAGGCACTCAGACCACCCAGCCAGACATGGTGAGCATAGACGAAAACGGCATGACCATCGTACGCAAGGGCGACGTACCCGGCCCTATACTCAACAGCCTTGCTGTCGATGCCGCCTGCAGCGGCAACCCCGGCGTGATGGAATACCAGGGTGTCTATGTCGCCACCCGACAACAGCTGTTCCACTACAAGTCGCCCGTAGGCACCAATAATATCGGCGAGTTCCTCGCCATCGTTCACGGCCTTGCCTACCTCAAGCAGCACCACCTCGACTTAAACATCTACAGCGACTCGAAGATTGCCATCAACTGGATTAAACTCAAAGAATGCCGCACCAAACTGCCACTCACCCCTCAAACCAACGATATTTGGAACCTCATCCGCCGTGCCGAAGCATGGCTGCAAAGCAACACCTACACCACCGAAATACGCAAGTGGGACACCGACCACTGGGGTGAAATCCCCGCCGACTTTGGCAGAAAATAAGCGGAACGTAAATTGAACATATCAACACAAAACATACCAACATCACATAATGACCCTCGAAGCCATCCTCACCATCCTCATCACCATAGCGCAGATTACCACCGTCTACCTTGCCGCCCGTGGCAACCGTTGGACATGGGTCTTTAGCATCGTCACCGGCCTCATACTGTGCTACAACTTCTTCACCGACCACCACTTCATGAGCTTCGCCTTCCAAGTCTACAGCATTCTTGCCTCCATTGGCGGCGTATTCATCTGGAAGAAGAAAGAGGAGGACAACCGACGCACCATCAGCTGGGGCAACCCGTTGTGGCCACTGCTGGCTGTGGTAGGCATCGCCGCTGCCACATTCCTCTTCGATGCCAAAGTGCTGCACTCCAACCTTCCCGTGCTCGACTGCGCTATCTTCTCACTCCAGGCCGTCGCCACCTTCCTCATGGTGCGTAAGGACATCAACGCTTGGATATGTTACCTCATCTGCGATGCTATCTACATCCCCCTCGGCATCATGGGCGGCAGCTACAAATGGCTCTTCATCAGTGCCTGTTTCCTCGCCACCGCCACCTATGGCTTCATCACATTTGTAAAGGCTTGGAAAGCCTCGCGCAAAGCACAGGACAATGCCTAACACCACCCACATGCACATTCCCTCCAACCGCGTGAGGGACATCGAGCATTACTTCCACACCGAATTGGCCGACCTCTATCCCGACCCTGAGATAGGTGCCTTTGTCGACATCCTGTTTGATGCCTATCTGGGGTGGGACAAGGCACAACTGCTACTGCACCGCGACGACACCATCAACCAGTCCGACCTGCTCCGCTTTCATTGGGCGGCAGAAGGGCTGAAGCACTACCGCCCCATCCAATACATCGTCGGCCACACCGATTTCTGCGGCCTGCGCCTGCACGTCGAGCCCAGTGTGCTCATTCCCCGCCCTGAGACGGAGGAAATCGTCGAGCATATCAAACAGACCTCCCACCCCGCCACCATTCTCGACCTCTGCACCGGCAGCGGCTGCATTGCCCTTGCATTGGCCTCTCACTTCCGCAATGCCGAGGTCTTCGGTGTCGACATCTCGCCACAGGCATTAGCCATTGCCGCGACAAACGCTACAGCCAATCGGCTCCCTGCCACCTTCGTGCAATGCGACATCCTCAGCCAAGAGCCTCCCCTACCCCACACCGCCTTCGACCTCATCGTCAGCAACCCACCCTACGTCTGCCACAGCGAGCGCGCCAGCATGTCACCCAATGTGCTCGACCACGAGCCTTCGCTGGCCCTCTTCGTCCCCGACGACGACCCCCTGCGTTTCTACCGCGCCATTGGGCAATACGCCTCGCGGCACCTCTCCCCCAACGGCATACTAGTCCTGGAAATCAACGAACACTTAGGCAATGAGACCTGCCAACTATTGCAACAACTAGGCTTCGCCACCACTCTCCACCGCGACTTCCGCGACAAATACCGCAGCATCACCGCCCACAAAACTGTCAATTCTCAATTCTCAACTCTCAACTCCTAAACATGCTCACTCCCATCCACATCATAGGCATACTTCTCACCGTCGGGCTCCTCCTTGCCACCAGCATCTTGTCGGGTCGCAAGGTGAAAGATGCCAAATCTTTCACCACCGGCGGCAAGGCAGGCAGCTGGATGGTCTGCGGTGCCATCCTCGGCACATTGGTCGGCGGTCAGTCCACCATCGGCACCGCCCAGCTGGCATTCAGCTTCGGCATTTCGGCTTGGTGGTTCACCATCGGTGCCGCCCTTGGCGCAGCAGCCCTCGCAGTGGTCTATGCCAAGCCTTTGCGCAGCAGCGGCTGCACAACACTGCTCGAAATCGTGTCGCGCCAATATGGCCGTCGCGCCGAGACTGTCGGCTCGCTACTCTTCCTCATCGGCATCTTCATCAGCATCATGTCGCAGGTGCTCTCCTCCTCCGCTATGGTCACCAGCCTCTTCCACCTGCCGCTCACCTGGGCTGCCATCATCAGCGCATTACTCATCATGCTCTTCGTCCTCTTTGGCGGAATCAAGAGTGCGGGAGCGGGCGGCATCATCAAGCTGCTGCTGCTCTACATCACCTCTATCGCCGCCGGTGCGGTGGTGTGGCATCTTGGTGGTGGTTTTAAAGGCATCATGGGCAGTATCGACACTATCTATACCAACCCCGTGGTGGCCGACCTCAACGGCATCTCCGACATCGAGACCATCCACCGCCGCTATGGCAATATGGTGGCGCGTGGTCCTCTCAAAGACATCGGTGGCTGCCTGTCGTTGATGCTAGGCGTGGTCACCACCCAGACCTATGCCCAAGGCATCTGGTCCGCCGCCACCACACGCAAGGCACGTCGCGGTGCCCTCTACTGCGCCTTCCTCATTCCGCTGATTGGTGCCGCTTGCACGTTGGTGGGCATGTATATGCGCGGACACTACGTCACCACCGCCGAACTCGCCGCCCTGCAGGCCGCAGGCCAGTCGCTGCCCGAAGGCATCGGGGTTATCGAAGGCTCCCTGCAGGCATTCCCCACCTTTGTGCTCAACCACCTGCCCTCATGGATTGGCGGCATTGCCCTCGGTGCCATGCTCATCAACATCCTCGGCTGCGGCAGCGGCCTAGCCTTGGGAGCCGCCACCATCCTAGTACGCGACGTGATACAAAACCTGATAAACCTCCGCCAGCAATCCTCAAAAGCAACAACAGACTCTCAATTCCCAATTCTAAATTCTCAATTCTCAATTCTAACCCAAACCCGCCTCTCCATCGTAGCCATACTCTGTTTGGCCGTCGTGGTGGCTCTCTCAGTCAAAGGCACCTTCATCAACGACCTCGGCTTCCTCTCGCTCGGCTTGCGCGCCGTAGCATTGCTGTTCCCCTTGAGCTTTGCCCTTTTCCTGCCCGGTCGGTTCTCCGTCCGCTACATCATTGCCGCCATGATTGTCGGCACCGCTGCCATGCTTCTCGCCAAGGCCTTCGCCCTCCCCGCCGACCCCGTCTACTACGGCCTAGCCCTCTCCGCCCTCGTCATCCTCCTCGGCACCCGCCACAATGGACATTCTTATGGGCGATGAGCCTGTAGAAATAACGTTGTCGTGAGAAATTCACGACGACAGCCTATTTTAGTTTTCCCCCTTCTACGGCACTTTTTCTAAAACAGGGAAGGGGCGTGTAGGGATGAATAAGGGTCACATTTTCACCCTTCAATCTTCCACTCTTTGATAGTCCAACTGTCTATGTCGAAGGAAACACCGATTTTCACCACGCTGCGGGTGTCGGTGGCATAGGGCTCGGCATAGCCGCTCTTGTTGATTTGTTCCAGTGCGGCCTCAGCAGTGTCGTTCACCTTGAACTCAAAGATATAGACGGTCTTGGAGGCGTGGACAATCATGTCTGTGCGACCCGTGCGGCATTTCACCTGTGTCTGCACATATACATTGAGCATGGAGAGAATGAGGTAGAAAGTGTATTCGTAAAAGCCCTCTTTCGTGGCGGCCTCTTTCAGTTTCTCTTTAAATCCCTCCACATATGGAACCCCGGCAAGAAACGCCTTCAGTTCGTTGAGGGCAAGGTCGATGTCGCCATCCTCCAAGGCCTTCCAAATCTTGAAGGCACAACCCAACTGCACCTTGCCGCTGTCCAATCCGCTATAGAAAGGTGTCAGCCCTTTGGCAAATCCTATGCGCACCTCCTGATTAGGTATGCAAAGGGTGTAAGCCTCCGACTGCGGGTCGTAATCCCTAATCGTAAGGTACCCCGCCTGATATAAAAGAGGCAGCGCATCTGTCAGTCTCTCAGTGGGCAGATAGAATGATTCTTCCGGTGCCACAATGTCATCCATGTTGGTGATGTCGGTGTCGAACCGCTTCATCTGCTCGAAAAGGAATGTGGGCGTTCCACTCTCAAACCAGTAGTTTTTAATCTTTCGTTGACTGAAGCAGTTCATCAGGCTGTAGGGATTGTATACCTCCTCGGAATCCTCCGAAAAGTGGTAGCCGTCGTACTGCCTTTTCAGCCTCTCGTGCATCCCGTCAAACGAATATCCATACTCCTTGGCCAGCAGTGCAATGTCCTCCTTCATGTCGGTGGTCAGTTCCCTCTCGGTGATACCGCATATGGTGGCAAATTCGGGGCTCATGGAAACGTTCAAAATGTTGTTGAGCGTGGAGAATATACTGAGTTGGCTGAAACGGGTGATACCGGTGAGGAAGCAGAACTGTATCAGGCTTTCACAGGCTTTCAGCTGCTGATATAACTCCCTCATCACCCTACGCATACCCTCTAACTGCTCCTGATTGTGCAACACGTCAAGCAGCGGGGCATCGTACTCGTCAATGATAAGCACCACAGGTTTGCCACATGCTGTGAAGGCCTTTTCTATCAATATGCTCAATAGCTGTCCTGGTGTCATGTATTCATTGCTCACGTCATATTCCTTAGCATAGTTCCTCATCAGGAATATAAGCGCTCTTTGCAGCATTTGGGGCGATTCTTGGTCTTTCGCCATGCTCAAATCCAAATGGATGACTGGATAGCTTTTCCACTCATGCTCCAGCTCCATGATTTTGAGCCCTTCGAACAGCT
>CAZTVH010000146.1:0-4228 GCA_964616965.1 uncultured Bacteroidaceae bacterium
AGATGATGCGCTCATGGGCGGCCTGTTGGTCAATGACCAGCAACCCTGACGGCATGGTACTGACAATATAGCTGCCCATCAGTTGCAGGCAGGGCTGAGGCGAGGCGACTTGTGCTTCGCCATCGGAATGGACGAGTGTGGTCTGCCGGGGTTCGGTGGACGATGGCTCTTCGTTCTTGAGGTCGAAAAACGAGGTCCACTGGCTGCTCTTTGGTCGTCCTCCTCCCATTCCGCCCGACGGGCCTGTCTTACTGCTCGACTTGAAGGGGTTATAGTCGGGATTGTAATGCACCTGCGGTATCGGTGGCACATATCCCTGTGGGGCAGGGGGGAAGTCAACCTCTTTGACGGGGTTGAATTCCAGTTCCGTGGCCAGTCCGAACTGACCCAAAGCCCGCTTGGTGGCAGCACGCAGGAGGGTGAAAAGGGCTGACTCGTCGATAAACTTCACCTCCGTCTTGGTGGGATGTATGTTGATGTCGATGCGTGCCGGGTCAACCTCCAAATGCAGGAAATAGGAGGGATAGTAGTGGTCTGGTATCAGGTCTGTATATGCCTTCTCCACCGCCGCGTTGAGGGCGGGATGCTTGATGAAGCGGTGGTTCACAAACAGATATTGTTCGCCACGGCTCTTGCGTGCGTATTCTGGCTTAGACACATATCCATGCACTTTCACCACGTCGGTGTCCTCATCCACTGGGTAAAGCCGCTCACGATAGTTATGTCCGTACATCTGCGCTATCCTCTCGGCAAAGTTGCCACTATGCAGGTCATACAGCAACTTGCCATTGTGGTAGAAAGTGTATTCGGTTTGGTAGTTGATGAGTGCCACACGCTTAAAGGTCTCCTCGATGTGACTCAGTTCAATACTATCCTTTTTCAGGAAGTTACGCCGTGCGGGGACATTGAAGAAAAGGTTCTTTACAGCTATCGATGTGCCGCACGGACAACTGCAAGAGCTTTGTTCCTTGATGTCGCAGCCCTCAATAATGACTTGGGTGCCCAACTCGCTGTCGTGCATTCTGCTCTTCAGCTCCACCTGTGCGATGGCAGCTATCGATGCCAATGCCTCACCACGGAAGCCCATCGTATGGATGGCGAAAAGGTCGTCAGCCTTGTGTATCTTCGAGGTGGCGTGGCGTTCGAAACAAAGGCGTGCGTCGCTGTCGCTCATGCCGCAGCCATTGTCAATCACCTGTATCAGCGTGCGTCCTGCATCTTTTACAATCAGTTGGATTTTTGTAGCCCCAGCATCCAACGCATTCTCTAGCAGCTCCTTCACCGCCGAGGCGGGACGGTCCACCACCTCGCCTGCGGCAATCTGGTTGGCAACACTGTCGGGAAGTATGTTGATGATGTCGGCCATTATTGAATGTGTAAATTCTTGAATGTGTTAATGTGTGAGTCTTTTTGAATGTGTTAACTTGTGAATGTGTGGGCCATTTGACTAACGAATTAACCCACTAACGAATTAACGAATTCAAACACAACATTCCATCATTGCGCTATCAGCAGCGAGTCATTGGCATGCTCCAGTATGTCTGCCAGCATCTCTTCCGGGCTCATGCCGAGACGGGGCAGCATGATGCGGGTCTGGTCTGCCATGTAATGGTCGGGGTATTTGCTTATGAACTCCTCGTATGCCGCCTTGGCCTCGTCTATCTGGCTGTTCAGCTCCAGAGCATTACCTTTCAAGAAGTAGCACATCGGCACCTCGTCGAAGTCGGGGTACTCGTTGATTACACGGTCAAACAGGGCCACAGCGCGTTCGGTGTGCAGCACATTGCTCTGCATATCGGCAGCCTTCATCAGATACTGCGGCGACAACGAGTCGGAGGGGTACTTGTCGGCAAAGGCCACATACAGCTCGGTCAGTTGGTCTGCCACGTCGGGGTCGGCGGCAATGGCCGATTCAAATATCGAGTCTTCAAAATCCTCAATCTGGTTGATGCGCTCCTCTCGTGAGGGTCCGCAAGCCACCATCAGCACGGTGGCTAAGACTAATAGAGCTATTCTTTTCATTGCTATAGTTAGTTGTTTAGTTACTTGTTCCGTTTCATTCTGTACTTGGTTTGCACCTTGCCTGTCACCACGTCGTTAATCTTGCGTTTCAGCATAGTCTTACGCAGGGAGCTGAGGCGGTCGGTAAACACCTTGCCCTCCAGATGGTCTATCTCGTGTTGTGCCACCCGTGCAAACATGCCGTGCAGCTCCTCTTCGTGCAGCTGCCACTTCTCGTCGTACCAACGCACCACCACAGCCTCCGTGCGCAGCACATCCTCGTGGATGTCGGGCACGCTTAGGCAGCCCTCGTTGAAATACTGCTTCTCGCCCTTATATTCCAATATTTCGGGGTTAATCAGCGTATGCTCCTCGCTCACGGGACCGTAGGTGTCTGTCTTCTCGTCGTATGGGCGGAACCCGATTACCGCCAGCCGTATCGAGAGGTCGATTTGTGGGGCTGCCAGTCCCACACCGTCGGCGGCGTACATCGTCTCATACATGTCGGCTATCAGCTGTTGCAGGTTCGGATAGTCTTTGTCTATTGGCTGCGCCACCTTGCGCAGTGTAGGATGGCCTAGTCCTATAATGGGGTATATCATACAGTTTTAGTATATAGTTTAATGATTTGTTTCAACTCTTAGTTCACACTTCTCATGTAGTCTTGCAGCATGATGGTCGCGCTCACCTGGTCCACCATCGCCTTGTCCTGCCGCTGTTTCTTCTTCAGCCCGCCATCTATCATGGCTTGGAATGCCATCTTCGAGGTGAACCGCTCGTCGATGCGGGCAATCTCCTTGTCGGGGAACGCCTCACGCAGCCGCCCGACGAATGGCTCTATTATCCGTGCCGACTGCGAGGGGGTGTTGTCCATGTGTTTCGGCTCGCCGACCACAAACACGTCCACCGGCTCTTTTTTGCAATAGTCTTGCAAAAACTGCATCAGCATAGGCGTGCTTACTGTGGTCAACCCCGTTGCAATGATGCGTTCGGGGTCAGTCACCGCAATACCCGTACGCTTTATGCCATAGTCGATTGCAAGGATTCTTCCCATTTTTCTTACATTATTTTAGCGTGCAAAGATACAAAAAAAAACTCATTCCACTAAAATAAATGTGACCTGTGATACGGGTGCTTCCATTTCACAGGTCACAAATACTCCTTGCGTCACTGGCAGAGGCTCTCTGCCTACTTCAACACAATCTTCTGTGTCGCCATGCCATCGGGGTGGTGCAGGGTGACATAATACGAACCTGATGGCAGGTGTCCGAGCGAAAGCCGCGCTGTGGCCTCTCCGGCAGGGATGTGGGTGGACAGCACCTCGTGGCCGGCGGCATCCTGCAACGTAAGCCTGACCGTGCAAGCCTGTCGCTCTGACATGACCACATTCACCTCCCCGTCTGTCGGGTTAGGCTCTATCCGCACCGACAATGTAGCCCCTTGCACATCCTCTATGCCTTCTCTACTGTGGAACAGGGCGGTGAACGCCGTGTCCTGTATCACCACCACCTGCCGTGGGTTTGCTGTGTCGCCGTCGTCCCATCGCGCGAATACGTTCGCACCCCATGCCCTTGCCGTAAGTGTCGCCGTGTCCTCCTCATAGTAGGTCCCACCTCCGTACACACTGCCCCTCGACAAATCGTCACTCACGGCAAGCACCTCATACTGTTCGCGCCGCGCAAAATAGGCAGTAAACAGCGTGTCCTGCGTCAGATACACCGCTCGTGGATTTGTCACGTCGCCGTCGTTCCAGTGGGTAAACTTATAGCCCTCCCTTGGCACCGCCTCGATATAATATGTGGTGGAATCAAACAGGTATCCGCCCCCCCTTACCGTCCCCATCTCCTCGTCCGCCGACTCCACCCCCAGCATGCTGCTGTCCGTGACAACGATGAGGTGGAAGGGTCCGTAGCCTGCCATATAAGATGTACAATCTAGCTGAGTTAAAACCCAAGGATTGACATAGTCGAACTGATGATAGCGGTATGGATTCACAGAGTAGACACACCGGGTTACAGCCTCCGCTTCGCCATGCGGATACGGTGGACGAACACCGCCGTGAATGGTGACATACATCACCGTTTTGTGAGGAGGATGCATCCCTTCACTCGAACTACAGACATTACTATAGCACGACCCTGCAATAAAGAAATCCCCCTCAACGGGGATAGGGGACTTAAACATCGCTTCGTAAGCATAGCAGTACAGGTACCCCCTCGCCGTATCG
>CAZTVH010000146.1:4238-5992 GCA_964616965.1 uncultured Bacteroidaceae bacterium
TCTTGTGCAGCTTCATAATCTTCGGTGCCACCGTGTCCCACCGCACCGAGTCCAACAGTATTAGCGTGTCGTTCCCCTCTTCGTGCCGAAATAGGTACATGTATTCCGGCAATACGACGCTATCATCACCGTCCCAACACTGAATTTCACAATTATGTATCAAATCAATGGAGACCATAGCCGACAACCCCTTGACAGAAAGCCGGTGGGTTGTGTTGTATAATCTACCTTCAAACCCTAAATCAGCACCACCATTAAACCTATGAAAACAAGTCCTCTGAGCACGCACATTGGGGTCTTGCGGCTGATAAAATTCTGCGCACTCGTCATACCAGTCCATGTAGTAGTAGTTCGGGCTGCGACCATATATCGTGTCCTGTGCCGCCACGGACGAAACGGCAACAAGCATAAACACGATAGGCATTATTCTCTTTTTCATGTCTGCAAAAACCATTAATCTTCTTTATTGTAGGGAAATCTAGCACTTTTGTCACATGTCTTCTCGTAATTGACCGTAACGGCTTCACATATTAACAAACGCCAATTCAATTCACTATTCATATATACTTTTTGCCACGCCGTTTCCGGACCATTCACAGGTCCATAGTCCGAGCAGAAGCCGTAGGGCGAAGCATAGTGAACTGTGAACTCCCTATGGTTTGGCCCGTTCTGATACTCTCCTTCGTCTCCACGGCATCGATGATACGACGCTACGACAAGCCTTTGAGGGTTATATAGAATATCCGAAAACACTTCGTCCTCGCTATCGGGATGACTTAATGACTTTTTCCATGCACCATCCGAATATCTGACAATCTCCAGCACACACGGAGTCGTTTGGTCTGGCAGTGTCCCGATTGCGGCCACCATCCGCCGGGTCGAATTCTGATGGTAGCCGTATACCGCCAGCCGGGTCAAATCATGCACCTCATAAAATAGCTTGTATTTCAAATATACATGGCCTGCAATCAGTTCCGGTATTGAGAAAAAGCCGACAAACCCTACTGGGGCTTTTTCCGGCCATACGGTGTTGCCTTGTTGGGTCATCTGAGGTGGGCCTACACGCACCACATTCCCGCAAAAATAACAACTGTCGCCTTCTATCCGCATGTCATTGACACTTAATCTGTACAGCGTGTCAGAGCCCATACTTGCGCCTATGTCAACCTGAATTCTTTTCGTAACGATAGGGAAAGAACCCTGAAACATAAAACTATGCCTATAGTTGTCATCCGTATGCCGAAAATGGGTTATCTTAGCACCTTTGTACACATGCGTTATCACCTGGTCGCCCTCCAACTCTGGGAAAACAGTAATGGAACTAGCCTGCTGCACAAAGGGAATTTGCGAACTGGCCGCCCCTATAACTAACATAAATACAATAACATGTAGCAATCGTTTCATCATTTTTCAATCTATTTTACGCTGCAAATATACACTTTTTTTTTCAATTACAAAATTATTATTTGTTACTAAAGTTTGACAAGTAAATTCGGGTACAAATTCGCTAATGATAGTTCACTCGTCAATACGGCCTGAAAGGCCAAAATCCCTGTAGCCCAAGGCAACGCCTTGGGTATATAATGTAAGCGTCTAATGCCCTGCAAGAGCAAAATAATCACGCTTTTGCCCATGCAGGGCGTTGATAACATGTCCTCTCATACCTAGGGCAATGCCCTAGGCTATTCGTTTTTTGGCCTTTCAGGCCGTAGGTTTCCGCAAACATAGTATCCCAGCCTCGCCAAAACCGTATG
>CAZTVH010000147.1:0-5134 GCA_964616965.1 uncultured Bacteroidaceae bacterium
TACAACGACGAGAGCATCATCCACCTTGAGGACATGGAGCACATACGCCTGCGTCCCGGCATGTATATAGGCAAGCTGGGCGACGGCTCGTCGCACGACGACGGCATCTATGTGCTCATCAAGGAGGTTATCGACAACGCCATCGACGAGTTCACCTCCGGCTTTGGCAAGCGCATCGACATGACCATCAACTTTGCCGAGCGCAAGGTGAGCATCCGCGACTACGGCCGCGGCATACCCCTGCTCAAGATGGTGGAGGCCGTGAGCAAGCTGAACACCGGCGCCAAGTACGACAGCAAGGTGTTCCAAAAAAGCGTGGGACTGAACGGCGTGGGTACCAAGGCGGTAAACGCCCTGTCGAGCTATTTCCGCGTGCAGTCGTTCCGCGACGGCAAGACGCGCAGCGCAGCGTTCTGCGAGGGCAAGCTGACCGACGACAGCGGCATCGTCGACTACACCGCCGACGACCCCTTCATGGCCACGGGCACCCTGGTGGAGTTTGTGCCAGACACCAAGCTGTTTGGCAACTACCACTTCATCAGCGAGTATGTGGAACGGCGCGTGTGGAACTACTGCTATCTGAACCGCGGGCTCACGTTCTACTACAACGACAAGCGCTACTACTCCAAGAACGGCCTGCTCGACCTGCTGGAGCACAACATGGAGAGCGAGCCGCTCTACCCCATCATCCACATCAAGGACGAGGACTTCGAGGCGGCATTCACCCACGTCAACGGGCAGAACGGCGACTACTATTACAGCTTCGTCAACGGGCAGCACACCACCGAGGGCGGCACGCACCAGAGCGCCTTCCGCGAGGGCTACGCCCGCGTGGTGAAGGAGTTCTACAACAAGAAGGAGTTTATCCCCGAAGACATCCGCCACGGACTTGTGTGCGCCCTGTGCATCAGGATACAGGAGCCCGTGTTCGAGGCACAGACCAAGACCCGCCTGGGCTCCACACACCTGGCCCCCAACAACCAGGACGGCTCGAACGACAGCCCCTACCTGAAAACCTACGTCCTTGACATTCTGAAACGTCACCTCGACAACTACCTGCACATGCACAGCGACACCGCCGAGGTGCTGCTCGACAAGATACAGCGCAACGAAAAGGAGCGCAAGAGCATTGCCGGCATCAAAAAGCTGGCCAAGGAGAGCAGCAAGAAGGCCAGCCTCAACAACAGCAAGCTGCGCGACTGCCATGTGCACTACAACAGCAACCACGAGCGGCGACTCGAAAGCACCATATTCATCACCGAGGGTCTCTCGGCATCGGGCTCCATCACCAAGAGCCGCGACGTGGAGACCCAGGCCGTGTTCAGCCTGCGGGGCAAACCCAAGAACACCGAGAAACGCGACAAGGCTTACGTCTACAAAAACGAGGAACTGAACCTACTGCTCAATGCCCTCGACATCGACGACGGCATGGAGAACCTGCGCTACAACAACGTGGTCATTGCCACCGATGCCGATGTGGACGGGATGCACATTCGCCTGCTGTTGCTGACCTTCTTCCTGAAGTTCTACCCCGAACTGGTGCGGCAGGGGCATGTGTACATACTGCAGACCCCCCTGTTTCGCGTGCGCAACAAGCAGAAGACCACCTACTGCTACAGCGACGAGGAACGCATTGCCGCGATAAACAGCACCTCCAATGCCGAAATCACCCGCTTCAAAGGTTTGGGCGAAATATCACCCGACGAGTTCAAGGGCTTCATCGACCAAGACATGAGGCTCGACCCCGTGCTGCTGCACAAGGATTTCGACACGCAGGGAACCCTGCGTTTCTACATGGGCGACAACACCACCGAACGTCGCGACTTCATCATGAAGAACCTCCGCGTGGAGGACGACGAAAGCATCTTGGTGAGCTAAGAACCATGAAGTAAGAACCAAGTGTTGGCTGCTGCGCACGCGTGAGCTAGGAACTATGACGTAAGAGTTGGCTGCCGCACCCGCGTGAGGTGAAGAGTTTCTCACTTCGAGCAGTCGAGGCTTTCCCAGTCGTGCTCGCTGGCCTCCACGTCGAAGGTGTGGCCTGCCGAGGCAAAGAGAAACTGCCATGTACGCCCTTCCCCTTCCTGCAAGTGGTAGACATAGCCGCTATAGGAGCAGATGGCTTCGACAAGAGGCAGTTGCTTTTTGGCACGGGTAACGCCGTTACCGAAGAGAGGGTCTTGGACGGTAAAGGCATACCTTTCCCCTTTCACTCTGAACACCATGACAGGACCTTGCGTCAGCTTGAGCTGCGTGAACTCGTCCCATCGCACAAAGAGGTTGCGCCGCGAGAAGGGGCCACGGAAATCCTCGGTGTCGACATGCGAGATGTACATCCCCTCCTTTGTCAACACTATCGCGTAGCGGCGACAAGCCAGCACATAGGGGACACACCATCCCCCATTAACTATCAGTATGACCAGCACTGTCTTCAAAACATCCATATCGGATAAGACGAGGATTAACCACACAGATACCAGAGCGAGAATCGCCACCAACCAACCAATATTCATCATCTGATTGCGGAATACCTTGTTATCGGGATTGCGGAGCAGCTGCTTCACCGCTGCTTTGTCCAGCTGTCGGAGCATGGCTTGGGAATGTGCAAATGTGTGAATGTGTTAATGTGTAAATCATATGACTAACGTATTAACACATTAACGAATTAACGAATTCTAATTCATTTTAATCAACCGCATGTAGTCGAGCATGGCGCGGTTGATGCCTTGGGCGTTCATATTCTCGTCTTCGGGCTCATAGGAGAGGACGATGGTGTTGCTGCCCTTCTTTAGCGACACGCGCAGGCTGGAGCTGTAGCCCCAAAGGGTCCAAAGGTCCTTACCCCGCTGGGGGAAGAGTATGGTTCCCGCCTTAGTGCCACCCACGCTGAGTGCGCGCACAGCACACATATCGCCATCGGTCAAGTTGTTGCTGCCGTTAGCATAATGGAAGTCGAGCAGGTATTCGCCATCAGCCGGAGCATCCACCTTCATCTCGATACGGGGGTTCACCTTAGTGGATACTTCTACTGCCCCCTTGCCCGCGTAGCCCTTACAAGAGGCGAAATGGGTGATGGGGGCAAAGCGTGTTATGTAGTAGCGTAGCTCGTTGTCGTAGTTGTAGTAGGTCACCGGCTCGCTGGCAAAACTCTCGTTGCCCTGGCTGTCCACAGCTATGACCTGATATTCGGTATAGGTGTTGGCAACGGGGATGTCGTAGCGGTTGCCATTGACGAGGCGTTCGGGTTGGGTGGCGACGACCTTGCCGTTGCACACAATCTTATATTCCTTGGCATTAGGCACCTGCCGCCAAGCCAGTCGCGTGCTGCCGTCGAGATAGGCCAAAGGCGTTTCGGGTGCGATGGCAACGGGTTGGAGGTTGATGCGGTCGAGGTTAGAGAAATCGTTATTCAGTACCAGCTTCACCGTGTGGCGGCCCGTCAGCGAAGCAGGGACCGTAGGCACAGCCTGCCGCTTGCCGTCGATATAGCAGGCCTCCACCTTGTCGCCATAGCCCTGCACGGTGATGTCGAGCACGGCCTTGCGATACTTGAAGTTCTTCAGTGTCTTGGTTCCTGCCCAAGGGGTTGGCACGCAGGGGCGGAAATTGATTCCCTCCTCTGCGAAATTGATACCCATCAGCACACGGTGCACCACACTGATATTGCCGGCTATGCTCCACAACATGCTGGGCGAGTTCATCGCCGTGTGATAGTCGCCCGTCTCGGCCACAAAATTCTCCTGATTGGTGGCAAACAGGGCTGCCGGGCGATAGATAGAAGCAATGCTATGGTTGACCGCTAGCGAATTGCCCGTCAGGGCCGAGGCCCACATCCAATAGGCCTGCACGAAGGGCCACACGGCATTGTTGTGATAGGGATAGACATTGGGAATCTGCGGCTGAAAGCAAGGTGTGCCAAAAGGGGTCTGCCCCAGCGAGGCGACAATGCGTTTGGCACGGGCGGGCTCGGCGATGCCGAAGAGGATGCAGAGGGCCTCGCCCAATGTCTCGCTGCGGGGGGAGAGAATCAGATGCCCACGCCCGTAGAGGTACTGCCCGTAATGGCCCTTCTCTTCTATCCACAGGTGGTTGTTGATGCCCTCCTTGATACGGTCGGCCATACGGGAGAAATGGGCCGCCCCATCGTAGTCGCCACACAGCTGCGCCAAGCGGGCAGCAATCTCGTTGGCCCTAAAGAAGAGGGCGTTTGTACCCAGACACTCCGACATGGCAATGTCGGCAGGCTGCATCCAACGGGGATATCTCTCCTCGCGCCAATCCAGAAACGACGACTCGCCGCGAACCAGTCCCGTCTTCGCGTCGTAGGCCACCGCCTCGTCCTGCAAGAGGGTCTTGCTCGCAATCTCGTAGCACTGCTTCGCCCACTGCTTGTCGCCCGTGACGAGATAGTGCTGCCAGCCCGCCAGCACCCACACGGCATGGTCTGTCGACACCGGCCACGAGCCGCCCGTGCCCGTGTCCTGAAGTACGCGGCCACCCCGCACCCGCTTCATCAGACTGGTATGGGTCACGTTGGTATTCATATACGAAAGAGCCAGCAACGAGCTGTAGCTCACGTCGCGTGTCCACACACCGCCCCACCACTTGCCCGTGCGCCAGGTGCTGTCCGACTCGATAAGGCCTTCCATCTCGTCCAAGGCTAGGTTATAAAGCGTCACCCCTATCGGCACCTCGCACGAAAAAACAGGATACCTGCCGGGCTTATGCTCCTGCAGCCATTTGCGCTTCTCGAACGTGCTGGTAATGGCATTGTCCGCCACAATGCTGGCATGTTCCTCTGCCTGCACAACCTTACGGGGATATATCGTGTATGCCTCCGACTGATAGATTGGCGTCTCCTGCGCCATAGCCGCAATGGTCATCGCCAAAAGGCCTATTGCAATAAATTGTTTCTTTATCATGTTCAAAATGTTGCAAACAGTTGTAGTCCACAATAACTTTTGCAAAGATACACAAAAAAAATAGAATAGCGAATTAAAAAGGTTTAATGTTTAAAGTTTCGAGGAGACTTCTAACGTAGCGACAGGTGATAATTGAAAGTGGAGAACCGAAAAAAAGAATTCGTTAATGTGTTAATTCGCAAATTCGTGAGTCTTTGATGCACCAAGGACTA
>CAZTVH010000147.1:5144-5963 GCA_964616965.1 uncultured Bacteroidaceae bacterium
ATGGTCCCAATTTTCATTTCTCAGACCGACCGATGCGCACACGTTTTTACTCGCCCCACTGAAGTTTTTTATTCCTAATTCAAAAAAAAGTCGTACTTTTGCAAAGTCAACTCATATCAACAATTCAACAATTCAACATATTTCAGATGGACAATAAAAATTTAGAAGACCGCATCTGCGCTGCGTTGTGCGATGTGCTCGACGACCCCGAAGTATACATGGACTGTGTGCTGGGTATTAACAAAAAGACCCTCGAAGTGGAAATCGACACCCCCGAAAAACTAGGCAAGGACTACGACACTTATGCCCTCAACAACTTTATGACCAACAACGACGAGGGCGATGTCGACCTCGACTTGTCGGAAATCAGCTACGTGGCCAGCCGCTTCGACCACATCCAATAGTCCGGAATGACCATCGAGACGCATCCCCTACAGCCCTTCCTGCCCCCGCAGGCACGGCTGCTGATGCTAGGCAGCTTTCCGCCACCAAAGGCACGGTGGTGCATGGATTTCTTCTACCCCAACCGCACCAACCAGATGTGGGAGATACTCGGACTGGTCTTCTTCGGCGACAGCCAACATTTTGTTGATGGAAAGACCTTCCACAAGGAGGCCATCATTCAGCTGCTGGAGGAGCAGGGCATCGCCATCTTCGACACCGCCTACCGTGTGCGCCGACTGCGCGACAACGCTTCCGACAAGTTTCTCGACGTGGTTGAAAAGACCGACATCCCGGCACTGCTGGCACAAATACCCCTCTGCACCGACATCGTTTGCACCGGACAAAAATCAGCCGAAACCCTCTGCGACGACTATG
>CAZTVH010000148.1:0-3457 GCA_964616965.1 uncultured Bacteroidaceae bacterium
GCAGAGGGTATTAATTAGTATCTCGCGCGCGAGGGCGGCGCCAGCGGGCGGCGGCGTGGCGCGAGGGCTGGACGGGTTTTGCCTCAGGGGCGATGGGCGGGCGGTGGGGCAGGGGAGTGCCGATGCCTGCCGTGGGGCGGTGAAAATAAAATGGCGGGGTCGCACAATATATGTTGGGGAAGTGCGTTATCAACGTTGTAATAATATAGTGCATTATACTCAGTATGAAAACTAATCTTTTGAGACTATCGTTCTGCTGCATGGCAGCATTGCTGCTGGCGCTGCCGGCGCAGGCCCGCAAGAAGCCTACCTATGAAATTACGCTGAAGATAAACGGTTGCCGCGACTCGGTGATGTATATGGGCTACTACTACGCCAAGGGCAATCAGCCGATAGATACCGCCTATTTGGACAATAAGGGCCGGTTTGTGTTCACCAGCACTACCGACACCCTGCCTCCGGGGCTCTATTTCTTTGCCAACCCTAAGGGCTCTTATGTGGAGTTTGTGGTGTATCACGAGAAGCCTTTCTTCACCTTCGAGACCGACCAGAAGGACTGGACCTCGAACATGCGGGTGAAGGGGAGCGCGGAGAACGAGTTTTTCTTCGACTTCCACCGCGTGGACGCAGAGATTGACAGGGATTTGGCACTGCGGCAGATGGAGCTCGACTCGGCGGATTTTGCCACCTACCGGCGCAAGCAGTTGCTCAGGCTCGACAGCATTAAGGTCGGCTATATCAAGAGCAATCCTGAGCGTTTCCTATCGAAGATGATGATGGCCACCAAGGACGAGGAGCCACCCCTGGTGGACGAGAAGGGCGACTCGATGACGCTCGACCAGCGCCGGCGGTATTTCATCGACCACTATTTCGACAACATACCGTTGGACGACAACGCCATCATCCGCACCCCCAAGATGGTGTTTTACGACCGGGTGATGGACTTCTTCGACAAGTATCTCAAGTACGCGTCGCCGCAGACGATTATCGACTATCTGGACCCCGTGCTCGACCGCGCCAAGGCGGCACCCGACGTGTTCAGCTATCTGGTCATGTCCATGATGCAGAAGTATCTGCAGAGTCCCGTGGCGGTGTACGACGAGGTGTATGTGCACATAGCCAAGAAGTACTACGACAGCGAAGACAACTTCTGGTCCTCGCCCAGCAACATCGACAAGGAGATGCAGCGTGTGAACAAGTGGGACCGCCTGCTGGTGGGACGCGAGGCCCCGGAGCTGATACTCTACGACACGCTGCGGGTGCCCCATTCGCTGCACGCGATGCCCAACAAATGGAAGCTGCTGCTCTTCTGGTCGCCCGGATGCAGCCATTGCCAACATATCATTCCGAAGGTGTATGAGATTTTCGAGCGCTATCGCGAGCAGTACGACATAGGGGCTTTCACTATCCTCAGCGAACCTGACGACAAGACCCGCAAGGACTGGAAGGAGTTTATGGCCAAGCACGGCATGACCAGCCCGGCATGGATAAGCCTCGACGGCGGCGAGGCCAACGTGGACTGGCACGCCGTCTACGACATCCAGACCACGCCCCAGATATACCTGATAGACGAGAACAACATCATTCAGGCCAAGAAGCTGGGCGAGAACTCGCTGGAGGGAATACTGAAGGCCATCTGCGGGAATGAATAGTGTGGGGAATGGGAGTTTTGTGAATGGCCGGAGTGGTAGGAGTGGTCTGAATGGTCGGAGTGGGCTGATGGTTCTGAAGGAGTGGGCTGATGGTTCTGAACAAGATAAAAAGGACAAATAATAAAATAACTATGATGAAAAAAACTACAATTTTGGCCGTCGGTATTGCCACTGTGGCGGTGCTGGCAGGCGGATGCAAAAAGACTATGGACAATCCTTTCTTCGCCCCTTGGGGCACACCGTACGAAATCCCCGATTTCGCAAAGATTAAGACCGAGCATTACATGCCCGCCTTCCAAGAGGGCATGAAGCAGCAGCTGGAAGAGATTGACGCTATCGTCAACAACAGCGAGGCCCCGACATTCGAGAACACCATTGAGGCCTACGAGTACAGCGGCGAGCTGCTGGGCAATGTGTCGGGCGTGTTTTTCAACCTCAGCGAGTGCGAGAACAGCGACGAGATGGAGGCAATAGCCGAGGAGGTGACGCCCCTGCTGTCGGCACATGGCGACAACATCGCCCTCAACGCCAAACTGTTTGAGCGCATCAAGGCGGTCTACGACCAGAAGGACAATCTGGATTTGAACCCCGAACAGATGCGTCTGTTGGAGGAGACCTACAAAGGCTTTGTGCGCAGCGGTGCCAACGTGCCAGAGGCGCAGCAGGCCCGCTTCCGCGAGCTGAACGAGCAGATAGCCTCGCTGACGCTGCGTTTCGCGCAGAATGTGCTGAAGGCCACCAATGCCTACAAGCTGGTGCTGGACGAAGCCCCCGCCGGCCTGACCGCCGACCAGATTGCCGCCGCCAAGGAGGCTGTCGATGCCGACGAGGCCACCAAGGGCAAGCTGGTGTTCAAACTGAACCTGCCCAGCTGGGAACCCTTTATGCAGAACTGCGCCGACCGCGACCTGCGCAAGCAGATGTGGGAGGCCTACAGCAGCCGTTGCGACGGTGGCGAGTACGACAACACCAAGATTATCGACACCCTGGTGAACCTCCGCTTGGAGCGTGCCAACATACTGGGGTTCCCCACCCATGCCGACTATGTGCTGGACGACTGCCTGGCCAAGACCCCCAAGGCGGTGTACGACTGCCTGATGCAGATTTGGCGTCCCGCCCTCAATAAGGCGAAGGCAGAGTGTGCAGAGTATCAGAAGATGCTGAAGGCCGACGACCCCACCGCCAAGCTGGAGCCTTGGGACTGGCGCTACTATAGCGAGAAACTGCGCAAGGAGAAATATGCCCTCGACGACGAGGTGGTGCGCCCCTATTTCTCGTTGGACAATGTGCGCGAAGGTGCCTTTGCCACTGCCGGCAAGCTGTACGGCATCACCTTCCGTGAGAACCCCGACCTGCCTACCTACAACAAGGAGGCCCACGCCTACGAGGTGATGGACGGCAGCGAGGTTATAGGCATACTGTATATGGACTTCCACCCGCGCGAGAGCAAGCGTAGCGGCGCGTGGATGACCGAGTTCCGCGGACAGCGGGTGAACCAGAAGGGCGAGAACGTCATCCCCATCATTCAAGTGGTGTGCAACTTCACCAAGCCCACGGGCGACAAGCCCTCGCTGCTCAACTTTGACGAGAGCGAGACGCTCTTCCACGAGTTTGGCCACGCGCTGCACGGCCTGTTGAGCAAGTGCCACTATCCCTCGCTGGCGGGCACCAATGTGCCGCGCGACTTTGTGGAACTGCCCTCGCAGATAATGGAGAACTGGTGCCGCAACCCGCAGGTGATGAAGACCTACGCCAAGCACTACCAGACCGGCGAGGCCATTCCCGACGAGCTGATTGCCAAGATT
>CAZTVH010000148.1:3467-5918 GCA_964616965.1 uncultured Bacteroidaceae bacterium
ACAGACCTACGGACAGGGCTTCATCAACACCGAGCTGCTGGCCGCCTCGCTGCTGGACATGGACTACCACAGCCTTGCCGTGAAGCAGGCCATCAATGCCGACGAGTTTGAGAAGATGCACCTCAACGCCATCGGGCTGATACCCGAAATCATCAGCCGCTACAAGAGCCCCTATTTCCAGCATATCTTCACCACGGGCTACGATGCGGGCTACTACAGCTACACATGGACTGCCATCCTCGACCACGATGCCTTTGCGGCCTTTGTGGAGAGCGGCGACCTGTACAACCCTGAGTTGGCGAAGAAGTTCCGCCACATCTTGGAGAGCGGCAACACCGAAGACCCGATGCAGATGTACGTCAATTTCCGTGGTCAGGAGCCCAGCGTCACCCCGCTGCTGAAGGATCGCGGACTGATTTGAGAGAATGAATAGTAGGAGCGGTCGGAATACTCGGAGAGGTCGGAATGGTCGGAGTGGTCTGATTATTCTGAATGTTCTGAATATTCCGATTGTTCCGATAAAAACTAAATAACCATGTCAGACGGAATCAATAAACTATACCGCAACCCTCGCGACAAGAAAATCGCGGGGGTGTGCAGCGGCATTGCCGAATACCTCGGCGTGGATGTCACGGTGGTGCGCATCCTCTTTCTGATAGCCCTGCTGTGCTTCGGCACGGGGTTGGGCATATACCTCATAGTGTGGCTGCTGGCCCCCGAAAAAGCATGACCGGGGTATGATGAAGAGACTGCTGTTTGCTATTGCTGCCATGCTCTGCGTGGGTGTGGCACAGGGGCAGGATGCCGAAGCGGAGGCCATAGTAGGGTATACCACGCCCAATTACGAACAAATCAAGAAGGATTGTAACGACAAGCACAGCGACCGCTACTATCCCAAGCTGGTCAAGCGTTTCGCGGTGGTGGATACCAACCTCGACATTGCCGACATGCAGGCGTTCTATTATGGGCAGGCGTTTTTGGATGGGTATTCTCCCTATCCGAATTATGATGAGTTTGACGCTATACGAGCCATCATGCACAAGGATGAGGCACCTACCATCGAGGACACGCGAAATATAGTCAAACTCGCCAACGCGGTCATTGCCAAAAATCCCGCCGAGCCGATGGCCTACTACTACAAGTATGTAGGGCAGAGCATGGCGTGTGAATACTTTGGGGGCGACACAGCCGAGAGGCAGAAGTCGGAGTTGCAGTTTCAGATGCTTTTCTACACCATAGCCAGCACGGGCAACGGTACCACGCCCGAACTGGCAATGCATGTGGTGAACACGTCGCATGAGTATATGATGATGGGCATGTACGGCTTCCAGATGAAGACACAGGCTTTGATGAGCATCGACGGGCACAACTACGATATGTTTGTAATCGACACCAATGAGTATGGCGTGGACACGCTGTATTTCAACATCGACCGTATTGCAGGGGCGTGGGACAAACTCTTCTTCTCTGGCGAGGAGGAAGAGTCGGCGACTGCCACTGCGTTGCTTCTTGAATTGGGCGAGAGGTTTGAGTTGGAGTTGAAGAAGCCCAAACGGAAGAATAGCCAGTTTGTGGTGGTGTCGAAAGAGAAGGTGCGCGACACGCTGGTGTGCGAGCGCGACAGCCTCTTTCACGGGCCGGTGCCAAAGAACCGGGTGGTGGGCTATTTCTGCCCCATGCGGTTGAGCGAGGAGAGCGAGACTGTGTTCAACTGTCTGGTGTTTATCAGCAACTGTGGAAAGAAGTGGCTGTATTATGACACCTATATCTCGACAGACGAAGATGGGAAAACCTTCAGCCCCACCTCCAACAACGGTATGCCGCGCGGTGTGTTGATGAACGAGATGTGGCCTACCGACGTGAAAATACTGAACATCGATAATATTCGCACGAAGAAATAGAAAGTGACCTGTGACACACGCGTATCACAGGTCACTTATTGTAAGCGTATCAATTATTAGATTTCGGCCATAACCATTTGTGCCAGCTCGTTGGCGCGGGCTTCGGTGTGGGCCTCGCTGTAGATGCGGATGATGGGCTCGGTGTTGCTCTTGCGCAGGTGTACCCATCCGTCCTCGAAGTCAATCTTCACACCGTCGATGGTGCTGACCTGACAGTCGGTCTTGGCCATGTAGAGGGCGGCCACCTTCTTGAGCAGTGCGTCCACGTCCATGTCGGGGGTGAGGTCTTTGCGGTTCTTGGAGATGATGTAGTCGGGGTATGTCTTGCGCAGTTCGCTCACCTTCATGCCCTTCTTGGCAAGGAGGGTGAGGAAGAGTGCCACGCCCACCAGCGCGTCGCGGCCATAGTGCAGTTCGGGGTAGATGACGCCGCCGTTGCCTTCGCCGCCGATGATGGCACCCATCTGGCGCATCAGGGTGGTGACGTTCACTTCGCCTACGGCAGAGGCATTGTACTCGCAGCCGGCATACTGGCGGGTCACGTCGCGTA